>NZ_JAMPQI010000022.1:0-20819 GCF_028482365.1 Providencia sp. PROV122
GTGTTTTTTTGAAAAAAAATGACAACCGACTACTTTTTAAACTTTACGCCGGTTTTTACAGCAAAATCGCCTTTTTATGCCTATCAAAAGTAAAAAGGCGATCTGATGATCGCCTTTCCATTTACTAATTGAAATGTTGAGTTTTACTGTTTAGCCACTATCTCATCATTTTCAACATCCAGAACAACTGGTTTACCTGGAATTAATTTGCCTGACAATATTTCTTGTGCCAGTGGGTTTTCAATCTCTTGTTGGATTGCTCGTTTCAATGGACGAGCACCAAAGATTGGGTCAAACCCTGCTTCTCCAATTTTCTCCAACGCAGCTGGTGTTGCACTCACTTCATAACCATGCTCTTCAAGGCGTTTATATAGACGACCAAGCTGAATGTTCGCGATATTAGTAATGTGCTCTTTACCTAATGGATGGAACACAACGACTTCATCGATACGGTTAATAAACTCAGGTCTGAAACTATGAGAAACCACTTCCATGACCATATCTTTCATTTCTGAATAGCCTATTGTACCAAAACGCTCTTGGATCAAATCAGAACCTAGGTTCGACGTCATAATAATCACCGTATTACGGAAATCGACAGTACGGCCTTGCCCATCTGTTAAACGTCCATCATCCAACACTTGCAATAAAATGTTAAAGACATCTGGATGCGCTTTTTCAACTTCATCCAATAAGATCACTGAATAAGGGCGACGACGGACAGCTTCTGTTAGATAGCCCCCTTCTTCATAGCCAACATAGCCTGGAGGAGCCCCCACTAAGCGGGAAACGGCATGTTTCTCCATAAATTCTGACATGTCGATACGCACCATCGCATCATCACTATCAAACATAAAGTTTGCCAGTGCTTTACATAACTCAGTCTTACCGACCCCTGTTGGCCCTAGGAACATAAATGAGCCAATTGGGCGATTAGGATCTGATAGACCCGCGCGGCTACGGCGGATTGCATTTGAAACAGCAACAACCGCTTCATCTTGACCAATTACGCGTTGATGTAATTGCTGCTCCATACGCAGTAATTTTTCTCTTTCGCTTTCCAACATACGAGAAACAGGTATGCCAGTCCAACGAGCAAGAATTTCAGCGATCTCAACATCAGTGACTTTATTTCGCAGAAGCTTCATATTTTTGCCTTCTGCTTTTGTCGCTGCTTCTAGCTGTTTTTCCAACTCAGGAATACGGCCATATTGCAGCTCTGACATTTTAGCCAGATCACCACTACGACGTGCTTTTTCCATTTCGTAGCGTGCATTTTCCAACTCAGCTTTGATATGCTGAGTGCCTGTTAACGAGGCTTTTTCTGCTTTCCACTCTTCCTCTAATGAAGAATATTCACGCTCTTTTTCCGCCAATTCTTCTTCGAGCATATCAAGACGTTTTTTACTCGCATCATCAGACTCTTTTTTCAGAGCTTGTTGCTCTAATTTCAGTTGAATAATACGGCGCTCTAAACGGTCAAGGGATTCAGGTTTAGAATCCATTTGCATACGTAAACTTGCACCAGCCTCGTCAATTAAGTCGATAGCTTTATCTGGCAACATACGATCTGTAATGTAGCGATGCGATAGTGTCGCCGCCGCTACGATAGCAGGGTCCGTAATTTGCACATGGTGGTGCAGCTCATAACGCTCTTTCAGACCACGTAAAATCGCGATCGTATCTTCGACGCTTGGCTCTGCCACATAAACTTTTTGGAACCGGCGCTCTAAAGCAGGATCTTTTTCAATATATTGACGATATTCATCCAACGTTGTCGCACCAACGCAATGCAATTCACCACGCGCTAATGCGGGTTTCAACATGTTACCGGCATCCATTGCGCCGTCGGCTTTACCTGCACCCACCATCGTATGCAACTCATCGATAAACAGGATCACATTACCTTCCTGTTTTGCGAGGTCGTTTAGTACGCCTTTTAAACGTTCTTCAAATTCGCCTCGGAACTTCGCCCCTGCAATTAATGCTCCCATATCAAGGGATAAGACACGTTTATTTTTTAGCCCTTCTGGCACTTCCCCATTAACAATACGTTGCGCTAACCCTTCGACGATGGCGGTTTTACCGACACCTGGCTCACCAATCAATACAGGGTTATTTTTTGTACGACGCTGCAAAACCTGAATTGTACGGCGAATCTCTTCATCACGCCCAATGACTGGGTCCAATTTGCCTTGCTCAGCACGCTCAGTCAGGTCAACAGTAAATTTCTTTAACGCTTGGCGCTGGTCTTCAGCACCTTGGTCATTCACTTTTTCTCCACCACGCATCTCGTCTATTGCCTTATTTAAATTTGCTTTATTCACACCGGCCGCTTTGAGCATGTCTGCAAGTGATGTATTAGCTTCTAAAGCAGCGAGAAGAAACAGTTCGGAGGAGATAAATTCATCTCCATTTTTTTGAGCGAGTTGATCACATAAATTTAAATGGCGGATCAAATCACTTGATGGTTGCACATCACCGGCAACCCCTTGCACTTGCGGTAAGCGTGCGAGTGCATCTTCAATTTTTTGTTGCAATTGCCCTGCATTAACACCAATTGTTGTCAACAAAGGACGAACAGAGCCACCTTCTTGATTAAACAGTGCACTTAATAAATGAATAGGTTCTATAAATTGGTTTTCGCGCCCAAGGGCTAATGACTGGGCGTCAGCGAGCGCTTGCTGGAATTTATTAGTTAAACGATCCAGACGCATAACACCTCCACTAAAAATGGGATTAAAATTGCTTCTGGTGAATAAATGAGGTCTATTTTTATTTATTCAAGTTTATAATTAAATTATTTTAGCGATATCAGTTAATTCAGAATAAATCACTAAACACTAGTTATTTACCCATATCAATGAGGCCATGCGCCCCGTTTTACCCTCACGGCGATAGGAGTAAAATCTGTTTTTATCGCTCACAGTACAAAATGTACCGCCGTAAATTGATGAAACACCTGCTGCTTGCAGCTTTTTACGTGCTAATAAATAGATATCTGCTAAATATTTTTCGCCGTGAACCGTAAACCCTGATGCGAGTTCACTCGATTGTTTGACGAATGCTGCTTTCACCTCGGCACCGACCTCGAATTTTTCAGGCCCGATGGCAGGCCCTAACCAAGCCATTATGTCTTTTTTATCACAATTAAATTGTGCTACCGTATTTTCAAGCACACCATCACACAACCCGCGCCAACCCGCATGAGCCGCCGCAACTTCACGACCATCTTTGCTACAAAAAAGAACAGGCAAACAATCAGCGGTCATGATAGCGCACACCTGCCCTACCTGTTGAGTATAGACAGCATCCGCCTGTTTGTTGTCAATGGCAGCACCAGTTAAGCACAATACTTTTGTGCCATGGACTTGTTCAAGCCACAACGGTTGTTGTGGCAAGCCAGCCAAGGTCTGTAAGAGATGACGATTTTCACTGACAGCCGAGGGATCATCACCTACATGCCCCCCTAAATTGAGGCTATCAAATGGCGACAAACTGACCCCACCAATACGTGTGGTGCTACAGCATGATACATTCTTAGGCTTAGGCCAGTCAGGAAAAATCAATGAGCTCATTACCAATCCATATCGTCTTTATGCAGTTGATAGTCTGCCTTTAAGGCTTCAATAAGTTCAACCATATCATCCGGTAGTGGTGCATGCCACTCCATTTGAATCCCTGAAATAGGATGATACAGTCGCAACATCGTTGCATGCAGTGCTTGGCGATCAAATTTACGCATGACTTCAAAAAACTCTTCACTTGCCCCTTTTAATGGACGAGGACGTCCGCCATACAGTGGATCACCAATCAAAGGATGGTTAATGTGGGCCATGTGCACACGAATTTGGTGTGTCCTTCCCGTTTCCAAACGTAAACGCAAGCGAGTATGAGCTCTAAAATGCTCCATCACGCGATAATGTGTTATCGCAGGTTTCCCCATTGGGTGAACAGCCATATGAGTACGTTTTGTCGGATGCCTTGAAATAGGTTCTTCGACCATACCACCCGCAGTCATTCGCCCTACAGCAACTGCTTCATATTCACGGGTGATTTCGCGTAATTGCAATGATTCTACAAGGCGTGTTTGAGCGGGTACGGTTTTCGCAACCACCATTAATCCCGTCGTGTCTTTATCTAGACGGTGGACAATACCAGCTCGTGGTACATCAACAATTTCAGGATAGCGGTGCAATAGTGCATTCAATATAGTGCCATCTGGGTTCCCTGCACCTGGGTGAACAACTAGCCCACGAGGCTTATTAATAACGAGGATATCCTCATCTTCATACACAACATCAAGAGGAATATCTTGCGGCTCCCAACGATTGTCCTCTTCAATCAGTGCATCAACTAAAATTTGTTCGCCACCTAAAACTTTTTCCTTTGGCTTATTGATAACTTTTCCATTAACCTGCACTCTATCGTCTAAAATCCACTCTTTTATACGTGAACGTGAATAATCAGGGAACAATTCCGCTAAAGCCTGATCTAAACGTTGACCGAGCTGTGATTCAGCAACAGTTGCATTAAGTTGTACTTGTTGAGCCATAAATTAATCTACTTTTTTAGTGTTTGTATTTTGACGGCGATGCCGTTTTATTTAAAATGTATGTTATTGTAACTCGAATTTTGCCGGGAGCCTTACGGATAGTCTCCCTCGAAACACTCAGAGGATAACCAACACGTGATGATACGTATCAAATATCTGGTGGCTGCTGCCACGTTGAGCCTGGTACTCACCGGATGCTCCAGCAATAATGAAGTCAGCCCTGATAGTACTCCGGCTGAAATGTACAGTATTGGCCAGCAAAAGTTGCAGGACGGCAACTATAAAGCGGCCATCAAGCAATTAGAAGCGTTAGATAACCGCTATCCATTTGGCCCTTACGCCCAACAGGTACAATTAGACCTGATTTATGCTTATTATAAATCAGCCGAGCTACCAATGGCGATAGCTGCGATTGACCGTTTTATGCGTTTAAACCCAACTCATCCAAATATCGACTATGTCCTTTATATGCGTGGGCTAACGGCAATGGCACTTGATGACAGCTTGTTACAAGGTTTCTTCGGCGTAGACCGTTCAGATAGAGACCCACAACATGCACGCGTCGCATTCAAAGACTTCAGCCAATTAGTGCGTTACTATCCTAACAGCCTCTATGCTAATGACGCCAGTAAGCGTCTTGTTTATTTAAAAGATCGTTTAGCAAGGTTTGACCTCTCTGTTGTTGAATACTACAACAAACGTGGCGCTTATGTCGCGGTTGTCAATCGAGTACAACAAATGCTAAGGGACTACCCAGATACTGAAGCTACCCGTAATGCATTAAAATACATGGAAATAGCTTATAAGCAGATGGGGTTAGATGAAGAAGCAAATAAAGTTGCTAACCTTATTGCAGCCAATCCAAATTAACAGAAAAATCAACATTGAAAACGGCAGCTTAGGCTGCTGTTTTTGTTTATCACATAAAAGTGAAACTGAGCATATAAAATAATCAAAGACAAAATCGGAAGGCAACTTTAATTGACGATAAATAATCTTTTTTAGGCCACTATTTTATTGTTTACTCTTTATCTGAATTTTAGCCCAAATAAAGTACCGACTATTTACCATATTGATAGTCAACTTTTTCAGTTTCGCTCAAGAAACTCAACTTGGCAATCTCTTTCCCTCTCTTTTTTATCCTGAATCACAGTTCGGTTCGCGAAGGATTATCCTGTTCATTAAGCGTGATCTATATCAATTTTTTTAGATAAATAGTCAGTATTCTGAATACATCAAAGACGGAAACAATGAGAGGTAACTATATGATAGTAAACATAACTAGCAAACAAATGGATATTACCCCTGCTATCCGAGATCACATTGAGAGCCGTCTGACTAAACTCGACAAATGGCAAGTCGCTTTGATTAATACTCACGTTGTATTATCAAAAGAACCACAAGGTTTTATGGTTGATGCCAACATCAAAACTGCTACAGGAAAACTCGTTGCAAGCGCCAAACATGAAGATATGTATGTCGCCATCAATGAATTAATTAACAAACTCGAAAGACAACTGAACAAAGTGCAACATAAAGGAGAATCAAGAAGAGCCAGTAATAGTGTAAAAGAAGCTAACCTTGTTACGTTATAATTTTATATTGTCTACAAACTTATCTTGAAACCTTATCAACGCGCCTATCTTGGGCGCGTTTTTAATTTCCCCAATATCTTTTTTGTTGACATCTGCCCGTGTATCGGGTCTATTTAAGAAATGGTCAATAATAGGTAAATAATGATGCACATGAATTTTGTTTTCTTTTCTTTCTTTAGCCACTCCTACTAAGGGGCTTTTGTCGTTCGAGAAAGAAAAGATGACAAGATTTGAAAGCCCCCTGCTAGGGGGCTTTTTTTATTTACTGATATTTTATGGGGAAGGTAGGATGGACAACAGTACTAATTTACTGAAGATACGTGAAAAAATCAGCCAATTAGACAGTGAACTTCTCGGCCTACTGGCTAAGAGACGCGGGTATGCCGTTGAAGTAGCTCAAACAAAATTAGAAGATAACCGTCCAATTCGAGACAAAGAGCGTGAACGCCAATTACTGGATGTTTTGATCAATAAAGCCAAGCCATTAGGGTTAGATGGTTTTTATGTCACACGACTGTTTCAAATGATCATTGAAGATTCCGTTCTTACTCAACAAGCCATCTTACAGCAACATTTAAACTTAACACCAAATGACTCCGCGCGTTTTGCCTTCCTAGGCCCTAAAGGCTCCTATTCACATATTGCTGCTCGCCAATACTCTGCCCGACATTTTGACCAATTAGTTGAATGTAGCTGCCATAAATTCCAAGATATCTTCTCACTCGTTGAAAGTGGTCAAGCCGACTATGGTATCCTACCTATTGAAAATACCAGCTCAGGCGCCATTAACGATGTTTATGACCTATTACAGAACACCACCCTTTCAATCGTAGGTGAAATTCGACTACCAATAAACCATTGCTTGCTCACAACCGCAGGGGCTGATCTTAGCAAAATAGAGACGGTTTACAGCCATCCACAACCATTCCAACAATGTAGCCAATATTTAGCCCAATTCCCGCATTGGAAAATTGAATATTGTGATAGCACATCAACCGCAATGCAGAATGTTGCTCAACAAAACTCGCCAAATGTTGCGGCACTAGGAAGTGAAGCAGGCGGCGCGCTATATGGCTTGCAAGTGCTAGAACATAATCTTGCCAACCAACAAATTAACATGACACGCTTTATCGTTGTTGCTCAGCAAGCGATTGAGGTCACTGAGCAAGTTCCTGCAAAAACCACATTACTCATTACAACTGGTCAACAGGCCGGTGCTCTTGTTGATGCTCTAATCATCTTAAAAAATAATAAGATCATCATGAGTAAACTGGAATCACGCCCTATTAATGGTAAGCCTTGGGAAGAGATGTTCTATGTTGATGTGCATGCCAATTTACGTTCTGAAAATATGCAGCAGGCACTAAAAGAGCTGATTGCAATAACCCGTTCTGTTAAGGTGTTAGGCTGCTATCCTTCTGAAAATATTGTCCCCGTTGAACCAGAAAAAATTACGCCTTAATCTATTTTATCTATGCTGGTACGTTAATAGTAAGCCAGTCATTCACATGACTGGCTTCTGACACACACTATTTACTTATTACACTGACCTATTTTCGTGAGTCGCACTTACCTGAAAATAATTAACCAGCTGTTTTAAATGCAATGCTTGCTCATTCAATGACGCTGCCGCCGCGACTGACTCCTCGACTAAACTTGCATTTTGTTGTGTCGTCACATCAAGTTGTCCAACCGCACTGTTTATTTGTAATATTCCAGCGCTCTGCTCGTGGCTAGCTTGACCTATCTCCTGAAGCCGTTGATCCATCTCTTCAACATTTTTGATCATTCCATCAATTTGCTGCTCTACATGTTCAACTAATTCCATACCTTCTTTAGTTCGTGTTAACGAATTTTCAATTAACAGACGAATATCATTTGCCGAGTTAGCACTTTTTTGGGCAAGTAACCTAACTTCACCTGCAACCACTGCAAAACCACGACCATGTTCCCCTGCCCGTGCGGCTTCAACAGATGCATTCAATGCAAGAATATTCGTTTGGAATGCAATAGAATCAATTAGATTAATAATTTCTGTCATTTGGTTAGAAGATGAATGAATAGCACGTATTTTGTTGGTTACCTCATTCATCATGCGGCCATTATTGGCTACAACAACCGCAGTGTCTGCGGCCAATTGTGTCGCTTGGTGAGTATGCTCTGCCGTATTTTGTACTGTCGATGTGATTTGTTCCATAGAACTCGCAGTCTCTTCCACAGAGGTTGCTTGCTCTTCGGTTCTTGCCGCTAGATGTTGATTTCCTGCAACAATTTGCCCCGCAGCGGCTGAAATACTTTCAGAGCCATTTTGTACTTCTTGTACAATTTCTAATAAACGCTTTTTCATTTCGACTAGCGCTCGCAATAGCACCCCAGTTTCATCTTGATTTTTTATTTCAACATGTTGTGTTAAATCCCCTTCCGCAATCGCTTGAGCAAAGCCAACGGCGGCTCCCAGAGGCCGTGTAATCGACAGGGTAATAAACCATCCCATAATACAAGCTATAACAATGCTGATAATCGCGAGGGTTATTAATAAATATTTATTAAAATGGTAATCACCATCGACAATAACGCCCGAGGCTTGCATTCTGTGATTTTGCACTTCAATAAATTGTTGTACTTTCTCGCGGTATTCACGCTGTATTGCCGATGTTTTGTTCATCATTTCATCGATAGCAGCGCTTCTATTATTGTTATTGAGAAATTCACTCAACCTAGCTTGTGACTGAAGGAATCGTTCACGAACATCATAGATCTCCGCAAGAACAGCAATAGACTGTGGATCCTTGGCATTTTCATCAAGCTCTTTGAGTAGTCGAACAACATTCGAGCTGATTTTCTTTAGTTCATTTCTGCGTCTTTCACTATCTCTATCATCCAATAAAATGAGTTCCTGTATCCCTATATAAGAATAAAAATTATCCATTAGCTGATTAGCATTAACAGTCATTGGATAATCTTTATAGATAATGTCTTGAATACCATTATTTGCTTTGTTTAAGCTAATTAAGGACAGTGCCGAGCTTAAGAGCAGAAGAAAAATAAAGAACGCAAACGCAATAAAAAGTTTTACACCTATTTTTATATCTTTCAGAGACATAGATTCCTCACCGAACTGGTCGTCATTTTATGACAGTTAATATCGGTAGATTATCGACTAACTTTATTAGTTAAATTGTTTAATTTATAAATATTCATTTTATAAATAGATATTAACAGACAAAATCAGAATAAATCGCTGAGCGACTCTAAGAATGGAATATTTTACATCATTAAAAATGGCAATAACTAAAACAAATTATAGATAGTAAAGCAGAAAGCGTACGAGCTTGAAGAGGGAATATTTTGATTTTGGTAATAAAAAAATAGCTCCTAAAATTAAATTAGAAGCTATTTTATGCATTACTTACGATTGTCGTTCGCTCTTTGCAACAAGGATTGGCTTTCTTTCATAAAGTGATGTGCATCCTCACCAAACCAATCACTAACTTCATTAAATTGTCGTATAAATTCAGCCTTATCTTTACGTTCGAGCGTCTCAATCGATTGCCCTAATAACTGATAGTAACGGCGAATTAATTCAATATTTTCATCTGACGACATGATGATATCAGCATACAACTGTGGGTCTTGAGCAAATAAGCGCCCAACCATTGCAAGTTCCAACCGGTATATTGGCGATGAAAGATCGAGCAATTGCTGCAAATCAACATGTTCTTTCGCTAAGTTTTGCCCATAGGTGAAAGTAGTAAAGTGGCGCAATGCTTGAATAAAACTCATATTACGATCATGCTCACTCGCAGTGATCTTTTTCAAGCGAGCTCCCCAAACTTGTAATTGCTCAAGGAACCATTGATATGACTCAGCCCCTCTACCATCACAAAAAGCAAACACTTGTTTCGCAACGCTACCAACATCAGGACCAAACATAGGGTGTAAGCCAAGCACTGGCCCCTCATGAACAGCCAGCATTGCTTCCAAAGGTTGATGTTTTATTGACGCAATATCGATCAATACGGTTTCTTGGTTCAATTTCGGTAATTGCTTGATCACGCGCACCGTCAAATGTATCGGAACACTAATAATAACGACGCTAGCCCCTTTAACAATTGATTCTGCTTGTGCCCAATCATGTTCACCTAAAATTTTAACTTGGTAACCTGATAACGTTAGTAAGCGATTAAATAACCGCCCCATTTTACCATCACCACCAACAATCACTATTGGACCCGCATCAGGCTTTAATGTTTTAAACCCTTTATCATTTTCACGGGCATAGGATTCACGCATAATGCGCCGAAGAATATCTTCTATTAGGTCTGGGGGGATCCCCATGCGTTCGGCTTCCTGACGGCGGGCGGCCAACATACTCGCCTCCCGCTCAGGTACATAAATAGGTAAACCATGTTGGCTTTTGACTTCACCAACTTCAGCTACAAGTTGTAAGCGCTTAGCCAACAAATCTAATAACGATTTATCAACCTCATCAATTTGTTCTCTAAGATGAGATAATTCTACAGACATACCTATACCTTGTATCAGCTCGCAATTTCAAATTTTTCTGCGCGCCCTTCAAGCACAGGTAACAATGCTTGATGTAGCTTACGCAATACCGTTTCCGTTGTTTCCCAGTTAATGCAGGCATCCGTCACTGATACACCATATTTCATCTCACTACGCGGTTGCTCAGAACTTTGATTGCCTTCATGTAAATGGCTTTCCAACATAATACCGGTTATTGATTGATTCCCATTAGAAATTTGTTCAATAATTGAATCAACAACGAGTGGCTGACGACGGAAATCTTTATTAGAGTTACCGTGACTACAATCGACCATCAATGAAGGTTCTAGCCCTGCCTTTCTCATTTCAATTTCACAAGCCGCGATATCTTCAGGGCTGTAATTTGGCGTTTTACCACCGCGTAAAATAATGTGCCCATTTTCATTACCGTTGGTATGCAATAAGCTCACTTGCCCTGACTGATTAATCCCCATAAAACGGTGTGGCATAGAAGCGGCTTTCATCGCATTGATGGCTGTAGACAAGCTGCCATCCGTACCATTTTTGAACCCTACAGGCATCGATAGCCCTGATGCCATTTCACGGTGTGTTTGCGATTCTGTGGTTCTTGCACCAATTGCAGACCAGCTAAAAAGGTCACCTAAGTATTGTGGGTTATTAGGATCTAACGCTTCAGTGGCTAATGGCAGCCCCATATTGACAAGGTTGGTCAAAAGATCACGCGCAATATGTAGGCCTTTTTCCATATCAAACGAACCATCCATAAGAGGGTCGCTTATTAATCCTTTCCAACCCACTGTTGTACGAGGTTTTTCAAAATAGACACGCATCACAATATATAAACTATCACTCAGTTCAGCAGCAAGCTTCTGTAAACGTTGCCCGTATTCAATCGCCGCATCGACATCATGAATAGAACAAGGACCACATACCACGAGTAAGCGCGGGTCACGCTGATGGATAATATCAGCAATTGTTTGACGCGAAGCCGCGATGGCATGCAGATTGTTGTGACTCAGTGGAAACTTCTGCTTCAGTGCTTCAGGTGTAATCAGTACCTGTTCATCACGAATATTCACATTATTGAGTACATCTTTTTGCATGATCATTTTTATTACCTGCTTAACTTATTGTTTATATATTGTGTTTGAGTGCTTGGTTATTAACATACCATGTGACGTAAAGAATACAATCCATTAATGTAAAATATTTCCATATACGTAAATAAAAAATTACACAAACACAACATATTGATAAATAATAGATTTTAATAAAACAAACTATTGAATATCGCTTATTTATTATACAAAACCACTCTTTTAGTAAAGTTATGTTTACAAAAACAGGTAAAGCACGTAATTTAACTTAAGAGGATAATATATTAACGATTAGGTCGATAAGAAGGGAAATAAGTGACAGAGAAAGATCTAACTTCAGAAAATGATTAACAGTGAACTTATCTAAATCAATAAGGTAACAAATAGAAAGGCCCGCATAAGCGGGCCTTATCGTAACTTTCGGATGTAGCGAAAGCGTATTACTTGGCGTTCAGACGCTCTTTGATACGAGCAGCCTTACCAGAACGCTCACGCAGGTAGTACAGTTTAGCTCTACGTACGGCACCACGACGTTTAACAGCGATGCTATCTACGACAGGAGAGTGAGTTTGGAATACACGCTCAACACCTTCGCCGTTAGAAATTTTACGAACAGTGA
Source organism: Providencia sp. PROV122 (assembly GCF_028482365.1). NCBI lineage: Bacteria > Pseudomonadati > Pseudomonadota > Gammaproteobacteria > Enterobacterales > Morganellaceae > Providencia > Providencia sp. PROV122. The sequence continues at coordinate 12,394 of NZ_JAMPQI010000022.1, forward strand.
ATGCAGAGTGCAGACCGCGATTACGAATAGCAATAACCACGCCCTCAAATGCCTGCAGACGTTTCTTAGAGCCTTCTACGACCCATACCTTAACTTCCACAGTATCACCCTGACGGAATGAAGGTACGTCCTGCTTCATCTGCTCTTGTTCAAGTTGTTTAATAATGTTGCTCATAATAATTCTCTTACCCTAGGTAAACTGATATATGTTAGACAATTAATTTAATTGTCTGGATTCACTTGTTGCTCAGAACGATATTCATTTTGGAATTCGTTCAGCAACATCCTTTGCTCGTCAGTCAGAGCTAGGCTTTCCAGAAGCTCAGGTCTTCTCAGCCAGGTACGGCCAAGTGATTGCTTCATGCGCCAGCTATCTATCTTTGCATGATTCCCTGACAATAAAACATCAGGAACGTGCATGCCGTCTAAAACTTCAGGGCGGGTATAGTGAGGACAATCCAACAAGCCGTCTGCAAAAGAGTCTTCCTGAGCAGACGCCTCATGACCAAGTACCCCCGGAATGAACCGAGAAACTGAGTCTATCAACACCATCGCGGGGAGCTCCCCACCACTTAGAACGTAATCACCGATTGACCATTCTTCATCAACTTCGGTTTGTATGATCCGTTCATCAATGCCTTCATATCGACCACAAACAAGAATAAGTTTCTCATTCGTTGCCAATTCGCAAACCCCAGCTTGACTAAGTTTGCGCCCCTGAGGTGATAAATAGATGACTTTCGCACCCTCACCTGCCTCAGTTCTTGCTGTATTGATAGCATCCCTTAATGGCTGCACCATCATCAGCATGCCCGGACCACCGCCATAGGGGCGATCATCGACTGTTTTGTGTTTATCGTGAGTAAAATCTCGCGGGTTCCAACACTCCACAGACAGCAGGCCATTTTTCACTGCCCGACCAGTTACCCCGTACTCGGTTATTGCGCGGAACATTTCGGGAAACAGGCTAATTACACCAATCCACATTATTTAGTCCCACTCATAAAAACCGTTCAACCGGAGATTTAAAAACCAGGATCCCAATCAACTTCAATCAGTTTAGATTTGAGATCGACTTTCTTGATAACCTGCCCATCAAGAAACGGAACCAGCCGCTCCTTGATGCCAAACGCATCTTTTAGATTTGCCTTAATCACAATGACATCATTAGACCCGGTTTCCATCATATCGGTGATGGTACCTAGGTTATACCCTTGCAACGTCACCACTTGGCAGCCCATAAGGTCTTTCCAGTAGTATTCGTTATTATCTAACTCAGGAAGTTGCGCTGAATCCACAACAATCTCAAAATTAGTTAACAGCGTTGCTGCATCGCGGTCATCAACCCCTTTGAGTTTCAGAATGATATCTTTGTTATGGTATTTCCAATCTTCCAGTTCGATGTGTTGCCACTGACCAGAACGTTGAATAAACCAAGGCTGATAATCAAAAATACTTTCAGCATGTTCGGTGGACGAAAAAACTTTGAGCCAACCACGAATTCCATACGCAGCGCCTAATTTACCCAACACAATTGGGTTAGTAGGAGTCGCTAGATTTGCTTGCTTGCTCATAGTTACCACCGTGACAGATTAAGCTGCTTTTTTAGCTTGTTTGACCAGTTGTGCAACACGGTCAGAAATAGTTGCGCCCAGACCAACCCAGTGCTCAACACGATCCAAGTCTAAACGCAGTTCTTCTGCTTGACCTGAAGCGATTGGGTTGAAGAAACCGATACGCTCGATGAAACGACCGTCACGCGCATTGCGGCTATCGGTTACAACGATTTGGTAGAACGGACGCTTTTTTGCGCCGCCACGAGATAAACGAATTGTTACCATAACATCCTCATTAGTTAATAAAACAACCAGACTCCATCGAGGGATAGAGTCCGGTTGTCATATAAAAAGCCCGAAAATTTTACTCACTTTGACGCAAAAATCAATCAAAAGTGCATATTCTTTCTAGCTTCATTACTTAACGCCCCGGAAAACCCGGTGGCATCATTCCTTTCATACCACGCATCATTTTAGCAAGACCGCCTTTTTTCATCTTCTTCATCATGCGTTGCATATCATCAAATTGTTTCAAAAGGCGGTTGACATCTTGAACCGTCGTACCCGACCCTGCTGCAATACGGCGTTTACGGGAGCCCTTGATAATTTCTGGTTTTTCGCGCTCTTTGCGTGTCATTGAGTTGATGATAGCTTCCATACGGATAGTAATTTTATCATCCATTTGTGACTTCACCGCATCAGGCACTTGAGACATACCGGGTATTTTACTCATCATACTCGCCATGCCACCCATATTACGCATCTGCTTTAATTGACTTAAAAAGTCGTTTAAATCAAAACCGTCACCCGTTTTCAGTTTCTTAGCTAATTTTTCAGCTTGGTCACGGTCAACTTTATGTTCAATCTCTTCGATCAGAGATAACACGTCACCCATGCCTAAAATACGGGAAGCCACACGCTCAGGATGGAAAGGCTCCAACGCATCGGTTTTTTCGCCAACCCCTAAGAACTTAATTGGCTTACCGGTGATAGCACGAATAGAGAGAGCCGCACCGCCACGAGCATCACCGTCAACTTTGGTCAGAACAACCCCAGTAAGAGGCAGTGCTTCGTTAAACGCTTTTGCTGTATTTGCCGCATCCTGCCCCGTCATCGCATCGACAACAAACAGGGTTTCTACAGGCTTGATAATGCGATGGACTTCTTGGATTTCCTCCATCATCGCCTCATCAACGTGCAAGCGCCCAGCTGTATCCACAAGTAATACATCATAGAATTGCAATTGAGCATGTTTTAAAGCTTTTTGCACAATCGCCGCAGGCTTCTCTTTAACATCGGAAGGGAAGAAATCAATTCCAACTGTTTCAGCCAATGTTTCTAACTGCTTGATCGCCGCTGGACGATACACGTCAGCAGAGACCACTAAAACTTTTTTCTTTTGTTTTTCTTTTAATAGCTTACCTAGTTTTGCAACGCTGGTTGTTTTACCCGCACCTTGCAAACCTGCCATCAACACCACAGCTGGTGGTTGTGCAGAAAGGTTGAGCTGATGGTTCTCTTCCCCCATCGCTCGAGTAAGCTCATTTTGAACAATTTTGATGAACTCTTGGCCTGGCGTTAAGCTTTTATTGACATCTTGGCCAACAGCACTCTCTTTTACCTTTTGAATAAATTCACGGACAACGGGGAGCGCAACGTCTGCTTCCAGCAGAGCCATGCGAACTTCACGCAATGTATCTTTAATATTATCGTCAGTCAGACGACCACGCCCGCTGATGTTGCGCAAAGTGCGCGATAGTCTGTCAGTTAAATTATCAAACATATGTCTTAGCTCAATTCTGTTTATGGGCCTACTGTCAAAGCTAGATTTGGTTATGAATACTGCAAAATACAAGTATTGAGTGGCTCATTTCGGCAAATTTGCTTATCGGTCTTTTCAAAGCAAAATAACCACTGACAGCCACAACTGAAACCAACGCCGAAAATTTTCGTCACAGTGTATCATACCTGACGTATATTCGCTGCACCCTGTTGGAGGTTGTTTTTACAGGCCAGATACCAAAATTATCCTCATTTTTAAATGAACATGGCCTGTAAAAAGGACTCTTAAATGCGATTAGCGATTAAGAAGAGGCTTATTAACAGTGCTAATGGTTGGAGCCTACAGTTGCACGCGTTATACTAGCTAACATTATCCACTAAAAATGAATAACGACACTATACTATGCCCGTATTTGCAGTCATAGCAGTTTGTACATATCTGTTCAGCATATCGCTGATCGTTCCCGGCCAGGTTCGTAAACAACCTGTCTATCGCCGGTTAGCCCTCTTATTAGCTGTTGTTGCACTGATTACCCATGCAATCACGCTAAAGTTGCTTATTTTTCGTGGAGCAGAAGGACAAAACCTCACATTGCTGAATTTAGGTTCCGCAGTTAGCCTATTAATGTGCATCATCATGACGGTGGTCGCCTACAAAGGCAAAGCGTGGTATTTGACACCTATTGTCTATAGTTTTGCCATTATTAATTTAATCCTCTCAGCCGTGATGCCAGGTGAATTTATCACCCATCTAGAAGGCAGCGTCCCGCTATTTATTCACATTGGCTTGGCCTTGCTTAGCTATGCAACCCTTTTAATTGCCGCCTTGTATGCATTCCAAGTCGCGCTTATTGACTATCAACTTAAAAATAAAACGTTCAAATTCAGAGCTGATATGCCACCAATGATGGTCATTGAGCGTAAAATGTTTCATATCACCCAAGTTGGTGTCATTCTGCTAACCTTAACTTTATGTACGGGCTTTATTTATATGGATAATATCTTTGATAAAGAGAATATTCATAAGTCTGTGTTATCAGTTGTCGCTTGGTTCGTCTATATCATTTTATTATGGGGTCATTTTCATGGAGGTTGGCGCGGAAAAAGAGTCCTATTTTTCCATGTAGCAGGCGCCTTTATCCTAACAATGGCTTTTTTCGGCAACCGGCTGATGCAACAAATTATGGTATCTTATCCATAAGATGGATAAAATAATCTTATCTATACTGCATAAGGAACCTAGTTTTGGATCACGTATCTACTGGTACGCTCATCATCATATTAATCGTTTTAATTATTATGTCAGCATACTTTTCAGCCTCAGAAACAGGTATGATGACGCTGAACCGTTACCGCTTAAAGCACCTCGCCAAACAAGGCAACCGTTCTGCAAAACGAGTTGAAAAATTACTCAGACACCCTGATAAACTGATTAGTTTGATCCTAATTGGTAATAACCTGATTAATATCGTAGCTTCGTCACTCGCGACTATTGTGGGGATGCGTTTATACGGTAACGCAGGGGTGGCAATTGCAACAGGTATTTTAACCTTCATCATCTTAGTCTTCGCTGAAGTTTTACCTAAAACGATCGCGGCGCTATACCCAGAAAAAGTCGCTTTTCCAAGTAGCTATATTTTAAAACCTCTACAAAAAATTATGCTGCCTGTCGTTTGGGCCTTCAATAAAATTACACTGATGTTTATGTACATTTGTGGAATAAAACCCCCTGTTATACGTAGCGATGCTGTAAGTAAAGATGAGTTAAGAACTATCGTTAATGAGTCGAAAGCAAAGCTCAGTCGACGTAATCAAGACATGTTGCTATCTATCTTAGATCTTGAAAAAGTGACTGTCGGCGACATTATGCTGCCAAGAAATGAGATAGTAGGCATTGATGTTAATGATGATTGGAAATCCATTGTACGCCAATTAACTCACTCACCTCATGGGCGTATTGTACTGTATCGTGATTCACTGGATGATGCGATTGGGATCTTACGAGTACGCGAAGCCTATCGCATGATGATGGAAAAACGCGAGTTCAATAAACAAAATCTGATCAAAGCCGCCGATAATATCTATTTTATTCCAAATAGTACGCTGTTAAGTACTCAGCTAATTAATTTTCAGCATAACAAAGAGAAAATAGGCATCATTGTCGATGAGTATGGTGAGATCCAAGGTCTGATTACTGTTGAAGACATCTTAGAAGAGATCGTCGGTGACTTTACAACCTCCATGTCACCATCATTGGCTGAAGAAGTTCTACCTCAAAGCGACGGGAGTGTACTCGTTGATGGTACAGCGAATATTCGAGACCTTAACAAAGCCCTTGATTGGCACCTGCCTATCGATGGCCCAAGAACTGTGAATGGTATGGTGTTGGAAGCTATTGGGGATATACCTGAATTACAAGAGAAAATCGTTATTTCACACTACTTAGTTGAAGTATTAGAAATCAGTGACAATATTATCAAACAGGTAAAAATTACGCCTTTAAACACAAAGTCGGCGGTATCTTCCTCTTAGTAAGCACAAATAAAAACTGCACCTGTATCGAATATCAGGTGCAGTTTATCCAGAAGCTATTTATCTAAACGTGTAGTTCTGTCAACTTCTCAGCTGGTAAGGCTAGCTCATCATTTTTGTTAACACGGATTTCTGACGCTAAGACATTGCGTGCAATTTGTTGAGCCTCTTCCAGTGAATGCATTTTATATGTGCCACACTGGTAAATATTCAGTTCAGGGATCTTCGCTTGATCTTGGACTTTCAGTACATCCTGCATTGCACTTTTCCATGCATTCGCTACGCGTTGTTCATCAGGCTCTCCAATCAAGCTCATATAAAAGCCTGTACGGCATCCCATTGGCGAGATATCAATGATCTCAACACCATCACCGTTGAGGTGATCACGCATAAAACCTGCAAATAGGTGTTCTAGTGTATGAGTACCTTTCTCTGACATTGCCTCTTTGTTAGGAACCGTGAAACGCAGGTCGAAAACTGTAATCGTATCTCCACTTGGAGTTTGCATGGTTTTCGCCACACGGACGGCAGGTGCAGCCATACGCGTATGATCTACAGTAAAACTGTCTAATAACGGCATTTCTTGACCTCCTGAAAAAATTATTTTTATTTTCAAAAAATAAATGAAACTATTTTGGAATCGCCGAGTCTTAATAAATGAAAGACGCGCAAATTTGTTATCATCCCTAATTCTCTAAGAGATTTTATATTTGGCCACTTAACGTGGCCATTTTCTTTTTAACGCCCTGCATGCTTGTGCAGATACTCTTCAAAGCTTTCGGTTTGCTCTTTCTCTAGCATAGCTTGTTTTTCAATGGAAGCTAATCGAGCTTCTTCAAACTGTGCCTCAGTGATCACCTCGTAAGGTTCACTCACCAATTGCTGATAATATTTTTCTGCCAATGCTAAGCCATAGCCACCAATGCCTTGCTCAATCATTTTATCCATCACTAAAGCAGAATATGTCAGTGTTGGATCTTCAAACATCGCAACAAATTGGTGACAAACATCACGATACTTAGCATCACAGCAAGTATCAAGGACTTCAGCTACACGGATCAGATCGTTAAATAACTGCTGCCCAACTTCGACAAGTGGCTTCATTTCACTGCCACAACCAATACCGATGACTTGCCCAGGCTTACGCCCTTCGAGGATCACTCGGTTCCAGTTTTTACGGCTACAATCCAATTCCTGAGCGTTCATTTCAGGTGCATCAGCTAACACACACCAAATTAAAAACAGGTCGAGGAAACGAGTTTGTGTTTCATCAACACCAATCGCACTGAATGGGTTAATATCTAACGCTCTTACCTCAATATATTCGATGCCACCGCGTAGCAACGCATCTGACGGCGATTCATCACCTTTAGGCACACGTTTAGGGCGTATAGGGGCATACAATTCGTTTTCAATTTGCAACACATTAGTGTTCAATTGAATATATTTGCCCTCTTTTTTAACACCTAGTGCAGCAAACTCCTCAGATGGTTTGTAAATGGCTTTTTTCAAGCCCGCGACATAACTATCTAAGTCATTAAATGTAATGTTTAAATCGCTCTGAGATTTATTTGTATAGCCCAAATCACTCATTCTCAGTGACGTCGCATATGGCAAGTAATAAGTACCACCAGCGGTCTTTTCAAATGTGAGTTTGGTATCCCTATCTTTGAGGAACGACCCGCAAATTGCAGGAGAAGCGCCAAATAAATAAGGAATAACCCAACCAAAGCGATAATAGTTCCTGATCAGACGTAGATAGCCATCCGAGATTTGTGCTTTGCCACTTTCAGCGTCTTTAACACCCGCCCACGCTTGCCAAAACTCAATTGGCAAGGAGAAGTTGTAATGAACGCCAGCAATGGTCTGCATTAATGCACCATAACGGTTTTTCAGCCCTTCGCGATATAAATTCTTGAAGCGGCCAACATTAGATGAGCCATATTGTGCCAGCGTGATTTTATCCTCGTTTTCGATAAAACAAGGCATGCTTAACGGCCACATCCTTTCATTATGCATCTGACGCGCCGTATAGCGATGTAAATCCCTAAGAAAAGCCAAACTATGCCCAATACTTTTATCAACAGGTGTGATGAATTCAAGTAAAGGCTCAGCAAAATCTGTCGTGATCCATTTATGTGTTAATGCTTTCCCCAACTCTTCCGGATGCAAAGTTTCAGCAATAGAACCTTCCGGAGTAACACGTAATGTTTCACGTTCAATACCACGTTGAATACCATTTAGTGCTTCTGGGTGCGCCTCTAACCATGAGAGCGCTTTAGATACGTCCGGGATCAAATCGACCTCCCGCCAGTGATGTCATTTTATTTTAGTAAGGTGCTTACTTTAGCGTAAATGGAGGAAATTGTCGCTGTTTAGATGTGTGGTTTATATAAAGCGAATCATTGAAACAGTATTAAATAAACAATAAAGCCAATAATAGGGCTAAAAAAATTTCTCTTTTGAGGGGCTTCTGATTATGGTACATCTGAAAAGATTCGAGCCTATGACCGCTCGGTTCGTAGCCGAGTACTCTATCCAACTGAGCGACGGATA
>NZ_JAMPQI010000023.1:0-58173 GCF_028482365.1 Providencia sp. PROV122
CATTACAATATCAAACTCTACACTTCTCAATGACTACTGTTGTTTCAGTTCTTAAAAACCAAAACGCAACCCCACCAGCTTTACTTATAGGGTTAAATATGGTGCATCCGGGAGGATTCGAACCTCCGACCGCTCGGTTCGTAGCCGAGTACTCTATCCAGCTGAGCTACGGATGCAGCTTCTAAAATGGCGGTGAGGGAGGGATTCGAACCCTCGATGCAGCTTTTGACCGCATACTCCCTTAGCAGGGGAGCGCCTTCAGCCTCTCGGCCACCTCACCGTTTTTAGTCACAGGCGATTTGTTTTTGACATCTCGTCTCTGTGTGGCGCACATATTACTTTCCTCGCTTTAGAAGTCAAACAATTTTTCCAAACTTTTTACTTTTCAATGATCGTTTGCACATTTCACAAGCAAGATGATTAGTTTAGCATCGAAAATCATATTCATCACGGGGTAATTTCACAATTTTTAAGGTCGTAAAAAAACGACTCATTGTGAAATTCTATCGTGAAAATATGCTAGCAAAACATGTTAATCATCATATGCAGTGCAAGAGAAGTGGTAAGGGCCATAGAATAAAAGGCCAATTAGCCACAGGGAAGCGAGAAAAAATTAAATATAGGAAGGGATATAGATAAAAGACAAGCGTCCATCTTTGCTGTGTGGGTCAAGATATGGACGCTTATTCATTATTATTGATTGTCTGGTTGAGTCTTTTCAGCCTGGATCCGTTGATAAATTTCTTCACGGTGAACAGAAACTTCCTTTGGGGCATTGACACCAATACGAACTTGATTGCCTTTTACTCCCAGTACCGTAACTGTTACCTCATCGCCTATCATGAGTGTTTCACCAACTCGACGAGTCAGAATAAGCATTCTTTGCTCCTTGAAATATTAAAAGAGTCGGGTCTCTAGGTTTCCCCCGCTATTGTCCATCACACACCGTGAAAACGTAAAGCAATGATATACACCTAAAGCATTGATGCCATCAAGGCAATCATTTTTAATTATATACATACAAAATATAACACCACTTACAACACTTTAACAATGTTGCAACAGCGAAAGTTACCTCACGGTGTATGAGGTAACTTCCCCAGTAGCTAGAGCCGTGAAGACACCCAATCTTCTACACTTGCCATAGCTGTTGGTAACGCACTCACATCCGTACCACCAGCCTGAGCCATGTCTGGGCGCCCACCGCCTTTACCACCGACTTGTTGAGCAACATAGGATATCAAATCACCCGCCTTTATTTTAGCAGTCAAATCATTAGTTACACCAACAATTATACTGACTTTATCACCACTTGTTGTTGAAAGCACGATAATCGCTGATTTCAACTGATTTTTGAGATCATCAACCATGGTTCTCAAAAGCTTAGGTTCAGTATTATTTAATTGACTAACAAGTAATTTAACGCCTTTGATATCTTTTGCTTTGCTACTTAGTGAAGCACTTTCTTGCGATGCTTGTTGATCTTTTAATTGCAAAATCTCTTTTTCTAGCTGACGAGATTTTTCCAATGCAGACTTAACTTTTTCAACTAAGCTACTCATATCGCCTTTGAGAAGATGAGCTATCGCATTAAGTTGCTCTGACTGGCTATGAACACTTTCCAATGCGCTCTCACCTGTTGTCGCTTCAATACGACGCACACCTGCCGCTGTACCAGACTCACTGAGGATACGGAACAAACCAATATCACCAGTACGGCTTGCATGCGTACCACCACAAAGTTCGATAGAGAAATCACCGCCCATACTCAGAACACGTACGCGCTCTTCGTATTTCTCACCGAATAGTGCCATCGCACCTTTCGCTTTTGCACTCTCTAAATCCATAAGTTCCGTTTCAATTGGTGTATTCTTACGAATTTGTGCGTTAACGATATCTTCAACTTCGCGCAACTGAGCGGCTGTCATAGCCTCAAAATGTGAGAAGTCAAAGCGCAAGTATTTATCATTAACTAAAGAGCCTTTTTGTGACACATGCTCACCTAGCACTTGACGTAAAGCGGCATGTAACAAGTGAGTCGCTGAGTGATTCAGACGGATTGCATCACGTCTTTCCACATCGATTTTGGCATCAATACGATGATTAATCACCAAAGAGCCTGATTCTACCTTACCAATATGACCAATCGCTTGACCATATTTTTGGGTATCCGTCACGATAAAGCTACCGCTATCATTACGCAACAAACCTGTATCACCGACTTGACCACCTGATTCTGCGTAAAACGCCGTTTTATCAAGGATCACCAAACCTTCTTCACCTGCGTTCAGGGAATCGACTGGCTGGCCATTTTTATAGATGGCAGTTATTGTTGCTAATTGTTCATTATAGGCATAACCAGAAAATTCGCTGTGCTTTTCGACCTTAATCAGTGAATTATAGTCAGTACCAAAGCCACTTGATTCTCTAGCACGACGACGCTGGTCTTCCATTGCGCGCTCAAAGCCTTCTTCGTCAACCTTAATATTACGTTCACGACACACATCAGCGGTTAAATCCATCGGGAAACCGTATGTATCATATAAACGGAATACCGTTTCACCATCTAAGGTATCCCCTTTAAGGGCTGCTAGTTCTTCATCAAGTAGCTGTAGGCCGCGCTCTAAGGTACGAGCGAACTGTTCTTCTTCAGTTTTAAGTACTTTTTCAACAGTAGATTGCTGACGAGCCAGTTCATCCGCTGCGGACCCCATAACGTTAATGAGTGGCGCCACTAGTTTGTAGAAGAAAGTGTCTTTTGCTCCCAGCATATAACCATGACGTACTGCACGGCGAATAATACGGCGCAATACATAACCACGACCTTCGTTGGATGGAATAACACCATCACTCACGAGGAATGCACAAGAACGGATATGGTCAGCAATGACACGAAGTGATTTATTTGAAAGGTCGTTAGAACCTGTCGCTTTAGCGGCTGCTGCGATCAGCTCTTGGAAAATATCGATATCATAGTTAGAGTTGACATGCTGCAATACTGCCGCAATACGTTCAAGCCCCATCCCTGTATCCACTGACGGCTTAGGTAGTGGTTCCATCGTGCCATCGGATTGACGGTTAAACTGCATGAAAACGATGTTCCAGATTTCGATATAACGGTCACCATCTTCTTCAGGGCTTCCTGGAGGGCCACCCCAGATATGCTCACCATGATCATAGAAAATTTCGGTACATGGACCACAAGGACCTGTATCCCCCATCTGCCAGAAGTTATCAGATGCGTATGGCGCCCCTTTGTTATCACCAATACGGATAATACGATCTACAGGAATACCGACTTCTTTGTGCCAAATATCATAGGCCTCATCATCGGTCTCGTAGACGGTCACCCACAATTTTTCTTTTGGTAAGTTGAACCATTCTTTCCCAGTTAATAGCTCCCAAGCAAAGTTGATTGCATCATGTTTGAAGTAATCACCGAAGCTAAAGTTGCCAAGCATTTCAAAGAAAGTATGGTGGCGGGCTGTGTAGCCAACGTTTTCTAAATCGTTATGTTTACCACCTGCTCGCACACATCTTTGTGCTGTTGTCGCTCGGGAATATGCTCTTTTATCCAGACCAAGAAAAACATCTTTGAACTGGTTCATCCCTGCGTTAGTGAACAATAATGTTGGGTCATTGTTTGGCACTAGCGAACTGCTACTGACCACCTGATGACCTTTTGTATGAAAAAAGTCGAGAAACGCTTGACGGATCTCAGCGGTGCTTTTACTCATAATTATCCCGATTTCAAGCTGGAAACTGAATTACGAATTGTTGAGATGGAATGTAACATCACCTCTAATCAACTCTCCGATTAAAAAGTGACTGATAAGATAAAGTCTCTTTGTGTAGAAGTAAAATTTATACTCTTCATACTTCAAGTTGTAGCATGGTTGACTATGTTCACTCGTCCTAGTTACAGACATGATACATGTTCTTAGCGACTTATTTTTTTGTCGCCTCGCTGCGCCTTGAATTTTTTGTAGTATAGATACATCCATTCGTGGCTTTCATTGTAAAGCGTCTGAATATTTTCTGAAAGTATGTTTATACCTTTCAATGGGCTATTTTTCCACAGAAAAACCATTGTTCATCCCATTATAGCTCAAATGGAAAACAAAAAAACGCCACTCATTTTAGAGTGGCGTTTATAATCTTCTTATTTATCAAACTAATAAGTTCGTATTAAAATTCTTCTGGTGTCTCATCTTCATCAGTTTCACTGATATAGTCAGCCGCCGCACTGCTAAACTCACCAGTATGCGTTAAAAGCATTTCACGCAATTTTTTATCGAGTTCTTCTGCAATTTCCCGATGCTCTTTCAGATACGTTGTCGCGTTTGCTTTACCTTGACCGATTTTATCACCGTTATAGCTATACCAAGCACCGGCTTTTTCAATCAACTTATGTTTAACACCTAAGTCGATCAATTCACCATAGGTGTTAATGCCTTCACCATAAAGGATTTGGAATTCAGCCTGTTTAAATGGCGCTGCAACTTTGTTTTTAACAACTTTAACGCGTGTTTCACTACCTACAATTTCTTCACCATTTTTGACAGCACCGATACGGCGAATATCTAAACGAACAGAAGCGTAGAATTTCAGAGCGTTACCACCTGTAGTGGTTTCAGGGTTACCAAACATAACGCCAATCTTCATACGGATTTGGTTAATGAAGATTAAAAGTGTATTCGAGTTCTTTAAGTTACCCGCTAATTTACGCATCGCTTGGCTCATCATACGAGCCGCTAAGCCCATGTGTGAGTCACCGATTTCACCTTCAATTTCAGCTTTTGGTGTTAATGCGGCCACGGAGTCAACGATAATGACATCAACAGCGCCTGAACGCGTCAGTGCATCACAAATCTCTAATGCTTGCTCACCAGTATCAGGTTGAGAACATAGAAGGTTATCGATATCAACACCCAGTTTTTTCGCATAGATTGGATCTAGTGCATGTTCAGCGTCGATAAATGCACAGGTTTTTCCGCTACGTTGTGCTGCTGCAATAACTTGCAACGTGAGTGTTGTTTTACCAGAAGATTCAGGACCATAAATTTCGACAATACGCCCTAATGGCAAACCACCTGCACCTAAAGCCACATCAAGAGATAAAGAGCCTGTTGAAATAGTTTCTACGTCCATTGAGCGGTCTTCACCAAGACGCATGATAGAGCCTTTACCAAATTGCTTTTCAATTTGACCTAACGCTGCAGCTAATGCCTTTTGTTTGTTTTCATCGATAGCCATGTTCACTCCCTTTGGTGCAATGGACTCTCCCACTGCAAATAGAACGATTGAATTCGGTTTGTTGATGATAAGTATACTGTATAATCATACAGTATCAAGAAGATTTTTAACTTAACATTTGTAAAAGTGTTTCAAGTGCATAAGCGGTTGATTGTAAACGAACTGCATTTCTATCACCTTGGAACACACAATGCTTAGTCGTAATATTAACAGTACCTGTAGAGTGTTTTTGAGCAAATCCAAACCAAACAGTACCAACCGGTTTTTCCTCACTACCGCCACCGGGACCTGCGATACCGCTGACGGAAACCGCCACATCAGCAGCGGCTTCTTTAAGTGCACCAAGCGCCATCTCCGAAACGACTTGCTCACTCACTGCGCCATACTTCTGCAATGAGGCTTCTGTCACACCGATCATCTGGTGTTTTGCCTCATTACTGTATGTCACAAACCCTCTATGAAAGTAATCCGAACTACCGGCAATATCCGTCAATACTTTTGCAATCCACCCGCCGGTACATGACTCCGCACAGGTTATCGTTTTACCTTGTTTTTTGAGGAGCTGACCAAGCTGAACGCTTAATGTTTCGAGATAACTTTCATTTTTCATTTGATTGTTTACCTTTACATGCCTATTTTTTGCGTGCGCGATCCCAGATCCACAACCCAGCAATTGCGATAGCAAATACCGAGCCAAAGCCAATACCGACACTAATCACAGACAACCCAGCTTTCATTGCCAGTGAATATAGCCCTAACATAATAAGCATGGCGCTATTTTCACCTAGGTTTTGCACCGCTATCGCGTTACCAGCCCCAACCGTTTCCTTACCTTTTTCTTGCAGTAACGCATTGAGAGGAACTACAAATAGCCCACCAAAAATCCCTAATACAGCCAAGATGGCGTAAGAAGGCATGAGTTTAGTTTGCAGAGCAAGTAATATCACCATAACGCCAATCACAATCCCTGCGGGAATACAGCGTGATACGGTTTTTAATGTAATAAATTTTGCGGCAAGCCCCGCTCCCACGACAATACCGACGGCAACCGCGGCATTTAGGTAGGTTGGCGTTGCATTATCTTGTAAGCCTAATGCGATAGGAACCCATGCCACTAATAAGAAGCGTAAAGTGACACCCGCGCCCCAAAACATACTAGTTCCGACCAATGAAAAGCGGCTTTCTTGGTTTGCCCACAGCGTGCGGCAGGCTGTCCAAAAATCAATAAATAGTTTTTTAAAATGCCAGCCTTTACCAGGGCGAGCGGCAACTAATCGAGGAATATAAAAATTGGCAATTACCGCTAACGCATAAAGCACAGCACAGGTCGCAAGGGCTAATATTAGGCTAACATCAGATAAAATACCGCCAACAACTGAGCCAACTAATATAGCGGCGATTGTTGATGCTTCCATAACGCCGTTTGCTTTTACTAAGTTATCGCCACTGGTTAGTTCACCTAAGATACCGTATTTTGCAGGGGAATATGATGCTGCGCCAATCCCAACAAGCCCATAACAAAGGAATGGGTTAAGACCCAAGCAGATCCCCAGCGCGCCAATAAACTTAAACAAGTTTGAAACTAACATGACACGCCCTTTCGAGAAGCGATCAGCAACTTGCCCTACAAATGGCGCTAAGATGATATAGGTAAATACAAAGACCATCTGTAATACGGGATGGCTCCATTCAGGATAAAACTCCGCTTTTAACTGGGCTAAAATGGCAAATAACAGCGCATTATCAGCAAAAGCGGAAAGAAACTGCGAAGCCAGAACCGCTTTCATCCCTCGGCTCATGAGTGGCGCATTGACATCTTGCATACCTTCAATCCTCTAACGCCATCTGTTTAAGCGTAACGAAATCTGTTTTACCCGTTCCCAGCACTGGTAACTCTTTTACAACACGAATATCCCGCGGCACAGCTAATTCGGTTAAGCCCTTACTTTTTGCGGCAGATGAAAGTGCACTTCTATCCAGCTCTTTATCTGTAGTAAACAGGACCAATGCCTCGCCTTTACTGCTATCCGGTTTCGTAACCACAGCATGATGGGCGTTTGGCGACAAACTGAATACCATCTGTTCAATACTTTCGAGTGAAACCATTTCACCAGCAAGCTTCGCAAATCTTTTGACACGGCCTTTAATCGTGCAGTAATTGAGTTCATCAAGTACGACGATATCACCTGTGTCATACCATCCTTCTTCTTGCTCACCATGCTGGTTTTCTGCCGATGGTTTTTCAAGAACGCCGGGCGCTTCAACACGCAAATACCCTTTCATGATATTTGGCCCTTTGAGTTGCAACTTGCCTCCATTTTCAATCCCGGAAATTGGGATAATACGGGAGTCCATTTGTGGCAATATTTGCCCTACCGTGCCTTCTTTAGAGGCCATCGGAACATTGATAGAGACAATAGGCGCACACTCAGTCACACCATAACCTTCAAGAATACGAATGCCGAATTTATCAAACCAAATCTTCTTGGTGCTATCTGATAATTTTTCGGCACCCGCAACAACATAGCGTAATCGTGCAAAATCATATTGATGAGCAAAACGTGCGTAGTTAGCCAAAAATGTTGATGTGCCAAATAACACAGTGCAATTTTTGTCATACACTAATTCAGGGATAACTCGGTAATGGAGTGGGCTTGGGTATAAAAAGACCCGGCTTCCTGAAAAGAGAGGAATAAATAGCCCAACCGTTAACCCAAAAGCGTGAAAGAGTGGCAACGATGACATAAAACGGTCACGAGGCGTAAAGTCTGCGATGGTTTTAATTTGCTCAACGTTTGCCATAAGGCTAGCGTGGCTGTGCACAACCCCTTTTGGCGTGCCTTCTGAACCAGAAGTAAACAGTACTAATGCTTCATCTTCAGCCTTACGAGGAATCACGGCCTTAGCTGGCATTAATAGGTGTTTAACTATCCATAATTTATCTTGCCAAGTTACGGTATCTTTTAAATCTTCAAGGTAAATCCAATTTGCTTCAGTAACTTGCTCTGGAATATGGGTTAAATTGCCTTTTTCAAGAAATTGTCGTGACGTAAAGATAACTTTTGCTTGAGAAGCTTTAAGTGCATTACGAATACCATGGCTACCCGCCGTATAATTCAGCATGGCAGGAACTCGTCCACGCATTAAAGCCCCGAAAATAGCGGCCGCCGTCACTGTTGTATTTGGTAATAATAGGCCAATACGCTCATTTTCATGGGTATAACGTTCGATTATTCGCCCAACGCCTAACGATTTTTTCAACAGCGTTTGGTAGTTATCTTCTTTAAAATTAATATCTTCAATACATGGCGAACGGCGCCCAAAGCGTTTTACGCTCTGAATAAATTCTTCAACCAGTGTGACTTGAGGACGGCAAGCCATACGTGCTGACTTCATAATGCTATATAAATGAATACCGGCTAAACGACGGCGTTCAATCGCTTTTGCCGCTTCAGGCATAGGGATAGTTTCAGCGGGTAAAATATGCAGAGTGATTTGAGGAAACCATTTCAAAGGAATAATACCTTTTAGGCGGCTAAAATAACTCCTTTCAGCGCCTTCAATGCGAATAGGTACCACTTTTGCCCCTGATTTTGCCGCAACAAATGCCGCACCGTCATAAATTTTCATCAGCGAGCCGTGAACGCTGATACGCCCTTCAGGGAAAATAACGATTGGACGGCCTTTTTCAACTTCTTTGACTAGTTTGCGGATCCCCAGAGGGTTTGCCGGATCAAGAGGAACAATATCAGCATAAGGTTTTAGTAGTTTGATCATTCTCGGTGTTGCAACAGTCGAATAAACTGCAAACACAGGTTTGATAGGTAAAAACAGCGCAATTAATATCCCATCAATGAATGAAACATGGTTAGGTGTAATTAGACATTTGTCTTGATATAACTCTTTTTCGTCTCCCAGTACGCGGATACGAAATAAAAATCTAAGTACTGCCCTGAGCATATTTGCCAGCATAATAAATCCCTATGTTTTGTCTTCTTTTATCATTCCAACAGATAATTATGTCTTGAAAACCAGAATTAAGCTAAGTAGTTTACTCCTAAAGTGCCTTGAAGCACGATGCTTTTAAGCCAAATTTGTTAATTGAGTGATAATTGTCTCGACGGGCAGCTCCGCATCAATCACATAATGTGCGGTTGCTTGATAAAGAGGCTCCCTTTGTGACATGACCTCTTCAATTTCTTCTAATATTGATTTGCCTGTTAAGCTTGGACGTTGATCAGCTTGCGGCTCTGCTGCTAGTCTCGCCGCCAAAACCTCTGGTTTCGCGCTCAAATAGATCACCGTGCCATTATCACGCATCACACGTTGGTTTTCTTCAGATAGGATAATGCCGCCCCCCGTCGATACCACGGCATCTGGATCGGCTATCGATTTTAATACTTCACTTTCTAAGTGACGAAAGTATTCCCAGCCATGTTGTTCTACTATCCGCGCAATACTGGTTCCTGCACGTTCAACAATCAATTTATCGGTATCAATGAATTGACATGCTTTATAATCAGCCAATCGCCTACCGATTGTTGTTTTCCCTGAACCTCTCGGACCTATTATGTAAAACATTTTGATTCATCCCATTGTCATGATCATTACGAGGCATACGCTACGCGTTATAGATTTTTTAGTCTCAAAACAACCAATAATCATAAAAACAAAGCCACACGCTAAGTGTGGCCTAATTATTATTATTTGACTTTTAAGCTCGGTTAAGGAAGTCTCCATAACCAATCCATTTGTATGTCGTCAAGGCATCTAATCCCATTGGACCACGAGAATGCAGTTTTTGTGTACTCACAGCAACTTCAGCGCCTAGTCCAAATTGACCTCCGTCGGTAAACCGAGTACTTGCATTGACATACACTGCCGCAGAATCTACACGTAGGACAAAGTAGTCAGCTTGGCGGATAGATTCCGTTAAAATAGCATCGGAGTGTGCGGTGCCATAGGTTCGAATATGGTCGATTGCCGCATCAATTCCCGAGACAATTTCAACATTCAGATCGAGTGATAACCACTCATCCACTAAGTTTTCAGGCGTGACATCGACCACTTTTGCAGGCCCTTTTTGCAAGTACGGCATAGCTTGCTTGCTGGCATGTAAAGTGACCTGCTGTTCAGCCATTTTTTGGCTTAGTAGAGGTAAAAACGCCGCCGCAATTTTTTCATGAACCAATACGGTTTCAAGTGAATTACAAGCGCTTGGACGTTGGACTTTTGCATTAATCAGCACGTTGATTGCTTTATCAAAATCAACTGATTCATCAACAAATGTGTGACAAACACCAATCCCACCGGTGATCACAGGGATCGTCGATTGCTCACGACACAATTTATGTAGCCCTGCTCCACCTCTTGGGATCAGCATATCAACATAACGATCTAATTTGAGTAGCTGCGCCACTAATTCACGATCAGGGTTATTAATCGCTTGAATAGCATTCGCCGATATGCCGCTATTTTTTAATGCTTTTTGGATCACGTCTGTGATAGCCAAATTGGTATTATGCGTTTCTTTACCACCACGTAAAATCGCCGCGTTACCTGTTTTTAAGCATAAAGCAGCCACGTCAACGGTCACATTTGGGCGAGCTTCATAGATCACCCCAACAACCCCTAGTGGCACACGGCGACGTTGTAAATTTAAACCGCTATCCAACAGATTGCCATCAATCACTTGCCCGACAGGATCGGCTAATTGGCACACTTTTCTAACATCATCCGCGATATTTTTTAGGCGCTCTGGCGTTAGTAATAAACGATCTTGCAGTGCAGGCGACATCCCATTTGCACGAGCTTGTTCTATGTCTTTTTCGTTAGCGGCAAGAATCGCTGCACTTTCTTGTTCCAGTAGATCAGCAATTTGCTCTAAAGCCGCATTTTTTTGTTTTGTACTTAATTGGGCGAGTTGCCATGAGGCTTCACGAGCCGATTTTCCCATTTGTTCTAACATAATTAACCCACTATCATATCGTCGCGGTGGACAGCTACAGAGCCATGTTCATAGCCCAGTATGCGGCCTATTTCCTGTGAATGATGGCCCGCAATCATTCTTAAAGCGTCACTATTATAATGAGTGACCCCGTGAGCAAGATCTTTACCTGCCATATTCCGTATCCGTACAACGGCACCACGGGAAAAATCACCTTCAATTTTTTTGATGCCTTTCGGCAGTAAGGAGCTTCCTTTTTCCATAATAGCAAGTTGAGCGCCATCATCGATATATATATCGCCAGCCGCTGGAGCACCAAAGATCCAACGCTTGCGGTTTTCCATTGGGTTTTTCTGCCCATAAAACCGCGTGCCTACTGGAATATCTTCAATCACCGCGTTGATCACATCTGGCTTATTACCTGCCGCAATAATGACATCTATTCCTGCTCTTCCTGCAACATCGGCGGCTTGCAACTTAGTTGCCATCCCCCCCGTCCCCAGACCAGTAACACTTCCCCCCGCCATTTCACGCAATTCATCATTGATGCCATACACTTCTGGGATCAGTTTTGCATTCGGGTTACTACGAGGGTCAGAATCAAATAACCCTTCAATATCTGTCAATAATAGCAATTTGTCAGCATCACCAAGGATAGCGGCAAGGGCTGATAAATTATCATTATCCCCCACTTTAATTTCAGCGGTTGCGACAGCATCATTCTCATTAATCACAGGCACAATGCCATTATCAAGCAGAGCCTGCAATGTATCTCGGGCATTCAAAAAGCGCTCTCTGTCTTCCAGATCGGCCCGTGTCAACAGCATCTGCCCAATATGAATACCATAAATAGAGAATAGACGTTCCCATAACTGAATAAGGCGGCTTTGCCCTACCGCTGCAAGAAGCTGCTTCGACGCGATTGTCGCTGGAAGCTCGGGGTAATTAAGGTGTTCACGACCAGCAGCGATAGCGCCAGACGTGACAATAATAATACGATGCCCTTTTTGATATTGTTGCGCACACTGCCTGACTAACTCAACAATATGAGCTTGGTTCAATTGCCGTGAGCCTCCGGTCAATACACTAGTGCCTAATTTAACAACAAGTGTCTGGCTATTTTTCATCATTTTTCTGCCATTAAAATTAATCAATACAAATTAGGTATCATTTTTATCAGTTGGAGCGCGTTATGCCAACAGGCATAACGCTAAATTCAACAAAAGTTGGCTTAAAACAATTTTATGCGCTTAATTCCAATTTAAATTCTGCCATTTTTGCGGAAGGAAACAAAGATAGCTCAAGCTCAGAAAGTTGTTTGGAAAGGGATTGATGGAAGGATATGAGGTTCTGCTCAATGATATCAAGGGTTGCATTATCTTTCAGTGGCTTATCTTGCCAAGTACCATGAACATTGTACAAACCCAAATGGTATGAATACTCAAATCCATCTTCATTTGGCGATAATAGCATCCACCAGCCCCAAAACTCGCGTCTTTCTGGTGCTGAATTGACATTAACGCAAACAGTCAGGCTATCGAAAAAATAGCAACCATCTAAACATTGCTTTTCTCGTAGATAAGGTCCTAAAGCAGAAAACTTCTTTAAATACTTCCCATTAGAGTAATCAGTAGGTAACGCCATGTAAGGATCTCCTTTTTGAGAAGATCCCTTTTTAACAAAAGTTAAAAAATAATCAAGTTATTAAATAAAATTAAACAATTTTACTTTTTAACCAATCTGTTGTTTCACTCAGTGACTTTTGGAAGTTTTCAAAAACAGGTGTCTCTGGCAGGGTTAATATATGGCTATCCATTGATGAACGCCTGATCAAATCGGATTCTGCTTTAGGACTATAAATATCACCTTTCCAATAAACCGACATCATAGGCACACCACAACGACGCCCTAAAAGCCCTTGATTTTTTAATGAATAGCAACTTAATTCATGCCGTAATGCCGCACCATCAACATGATAAATTCCTAAACGACTGGCGAAAACATCCAGCTCCATACGTGGAATATCGCGCTGATATTTTTCTTCATGCAATAAACTGTGTACAACTGGCCCTAAGACAGCGACAGCTTTGATTTTATCAGGGCACATATAGGCAAGCCTTAAAGCGACATTGGCGCCAAAGCGCAACCCAACAAGGCCAAAGCGTGTATGGTCTATCCATGGGATTGTGTTTAGCTGGCGAACCACTTGCTCATGGAGTTCACTGGTTTCTTGGGATAGCTTATATTTAATTGAATAGCCAATTGACGGCATATCTAATGTCAACATGGCAATACCAAGTGGCTCAAGGTAGTCACGGAAAAAACGGCAATAATCGATTTGTAAACTATCCAGCGTTCCACATACCATGACTGTCGGATAAGGCCCCTGACCCGTTGAAGGGATATGTAAAAAGCCACATACCTCTTTATTACCATCGACCTTAAACGCGATTTTTTTCAGTTTATAACGCGAAAATTGTGCGGCGCTATCATAGGCTTTGCATGCCAAGAGAATCGCTTGATCCGCTAATTCATCGCCTTTTATAAAAGGGTAAGCGGCAATACTGTACAAATTGGCAGCACGCAACCATGCCCGACTGGCTTTTTCTCCTCCTTCAAACTGCAAGGCTTTTTGTTGCCATTGCATGGCTTGATGAGACCACTCAAAGCACCAGTTACCGCGACGATTACCAATGATGGTATCAAGTAAATGTTCATCGCTACGTTCGGCTTCTGTTACCGCAATACGGCTCAAAACCTCTTCAATTTCTAAAGCGTCAATACCACGCCAAATCCACAACAAGCGATTGATCATACGATACCAGCCCGCGTGCTGGGCACCACTTAATGCCGAATGGCTATTGACAATAGGGGCGCTATAAGCGGAGTAAGAAACTAATGTTGATGTTTCAGTTTGCTTAACTTTTGGCTTGAACAGTTTTTCGGAGAGATTTTGTTGAGTCATCCTGATAACCTGTCGGTTGAGCTAAAATAAAAAGGGAATGCTATTGCATCCCCCTTATCATAACGTTTCGTGTTTAATTTTATTAGGTAATAATGTTTTAAGCATCATAATAAAGGGCACACCCCATATTAGCGCTATTTTTACCTGTCATTTAGATCTAACTCAAAACCGTTATGGTTTATTTATCTTGCTCACACAAAGGCTTTACAAACACCACGCCCATATCCCATGGCTGTTCAATCCACGTGTTTTGTGGAATATCAACGACATAATCATCCACCAATGGGCGGCCTGCTGGTTTTGCAAAAATTGTCACAAAATGTGCTTTCGGGTACATATCACGAATGGCTTTTGCAGTACCACCAGTGTCAACGAGGTCATCAATGACAATGAAACCTTCCCCATCACCTTCGGCACGTTTAATGACTTTCAATTCACGCTGGTTGTCATGGTCATAGCTGGAGATGCATACGGTATCAACATGGCGGATACCCAATTCACGTGCAAGAAGTGCACCTGGTACAAGGCCACCACGGCTAACCGCGATAATGCCGGTCCATTGTTCGACTGGTAATAAACGTTGTGCGAGTTTACGGGCATGTATTTGCAACATATCCCACGTTACGACATATTTTTCGCTCATAAAATTCGGGTCCCGACTGCTGAGTAATACTGAAATGTGTCTTGCGGAAAAAAGGTTGCGCGAGATTATAGTGATTTGACACAGCAAAAACCAGCAAAAACGGATAATTGTGATGAATTAATATGATTTACACTGACTATTTATAACAATTAGGTGTATGCTGAGAAAATCAATCGTGTGGCCTGAATATCTGTGCCACACCTTTTAAGCAGAATAAGTAGCTAAAAATAAATAAGACCAAAGTCGCTTAAGGAGATCTAACGTGTCTGAACTAGCCAAATTGTCACCACAGCCATTATGGGATATTTTTGCCAAAATTTGTTCAATTCCCCATCCTTCTCATCATGAAGAAGCGCTAGCAACACACATTATCGAATGGTCAAAACAAAAAGGGTTTCATGTAGAACGTGACCAAGTTGGTAATATCTTGATCCGCAAAGCGGCAACACCTGGCTATGAAAATCGTAAACCTGTTGTGCTGCAAGCACACTTAGATATGGTTCCGCAGAAAAATAATGACACGGTACATGATTTTACCAAAGATCCTATCCGCCCTTACGTTGATGGAGAGTGGGTCACGGCAGAAGGCACAACTTTAGGTGCAGATAACGGTATCGGAATGGCATCTACCCTTGCGGTGCTAGCAGATGATAGCGTTGAACATGGGCCACTTGAAGTACTGTTAACCATGACCGAAGAAACAGGCATGGACGGTGCTTTTGGCTTACAAGCAGGTTGGCTACAAGCGGATATTCTGATCAATACTGACTCAGAAGAAGAAGGCGAAATCTATATGGGTTGCGCGGGTGGTGTTGATTTTACAACAACATTTGACCTCACTCGTGAAGCCGTACCGCAAGGCTACAAAACCTTCACCATGACATTAAAAGGCTTAAAAGGCGGTCACTCTGGTGGTGATGTTCATTTAGGTTTAGGTAATGCTAACAAGCTGTTGGCACGCTTCCTTGCGGGCCACCAAGAAGAGCTTGGTTTAAAACTGTTAGAATTCACTGGGGGAACCGTTCGTAATGCTATCCCTCGTGAAGGGCATGTGATTATCGCTGTTCCAGCGGATAAAGTCGCTGAACTAACAGCCCTAAGAGCACGCTATGAAGACATCTTAAAAAATGAACTGGCCGTTGTTGAGCCAAACTTAGTTCTTTTATTAGAAGAAACTCAAAGCAACTTGAAAGCGCTGACTGAAGAGTGCCAAAAACGCTTTGTGTTCTTCTTAAATGCGGCGCCAAATGGCGTGATCCGCATGAGCGATGTCGCAAAAGGTGTGGTAGAAACCTCACTTAACGAAGGCGTTGTCACGATGACGGAAGAGAAAGCCGAAGTGATTTTCCTCGTTCGTTCATTAATCGACAGCGGTAAAAACTATGTCGTGAATATGCTGACATCGGTGAGCAAGCTCGCACAAGCACAATACCGTGCAGAAGGCAGCTACCCAGGTTGGCAACCCGATGCAGACTCACCCGTTATGCATTTAGTTAGCGAAACTTACCAAAAACTGTTTGGTAAAATTCCTAATGTAATGGTGATCCATGCAGGTCTGGAATGTGGTCTATTCAAGAAGCCTTACCCTGATATGGATATGGTCTCTATTGGGCCAACCATTCGTGGTGCGCACTCACCTGATGAGCGAGTACATATCGCCAGTGTTGGTGAATACTGGAAATTATTAACAGCGGTCTTAAAAGCGATCCCTGTTAAAAACTAATTGTTTCTTCAAATACCCGTCTTAATGAACGGTCTAGCTTTATGGGATCAGCGTCATTAATGGCGGGTGTTTTTTAGAAATCTAGTAATAATTGCCTTTCTATCTGTGGGCTTAATAACGTTACATGCAGGCCCACTAGCCTAACACCTCGATCTTTACGGCGGTGCTCCCACACTTGCTTAGCTAATGATATTAAGTCTTGCTTGTCTAAAATGGGATAAGCATGCTCTTGAGTTGTTTGCTGAAAGTCATTAAATTTCATTTTTATCCCTTGCCGAGCAATACGGCGGTCCGGTTTCACTTTCATAAGCCTGACTTCCAACTCTTCATATAATTGATTAAGTAATGGTAAGCAATCTTCCCAATGTTGAATATCTTCTGCCAGTGTGCGTTCGACACCAACAGATTTACGTAGCCTATCAGGATTGACTGAGCGTTCATCAATTCCATGGCAACGCTCCCACAGGACTTGACCAAATTTCCCCATCACTTTGATTAAGTTAACCACATCATAACCTTGTACATCACCACAAGTTTCTAGCCCCATATCGAGTAATTTTTGTGCGGTTACCTTCCCTACCCCAGGAATTTTCTTTAATGGCAATGACCAAACAAAGTCGGGCAACGCTTGAGGCGTGATCACGTATTGGCCATTCGGTTTATTTAGATCAGAAGCTATCTTGGCTAAAAACTTTATTGGGGCTATCCCTGCCGAAGCAGTGAGTTGCAGTTCATCAAAAATTTGCTGGCGAATGGCTTGGGCAATCAATGTCGCTGAGCTGTGGTAATGCTCACACTCACTGACATCCAAATAAGCTTCATCCCAAGAAAGAGGCTCTATTAAATCCGTATACTGGGAAAAGATTTTATGAATGTGTAAAGAGGTTTCTTTATAAAGGGCCATCCTACCCGGTACAACTTTCAGATGAGGGCACAACCTTAATGCAACCGCCGTTGACATGGCGCTATGTACGCCATAACGCCTCGCTTCATAATTCGCGGTACTGATGACACCACGGCGGTCAGCACTCCCACCGACGGCAATTGGAATATTGCGCAAACTTGGGTCATCACGCATTTCTATCGCTGCATAGAAGCAGTCCATATCGATATGAATTATTTTACGCATAGCAATCTGATCGACAAACAACACTGTTCAAATATACAGTATATTTATAGACTGTGCAATTATTCCTCAAGCAAGCAACATAGATGAAAATAATTATTATTTTTATTACCCGAAAAACCACCTCAAAACGACTCATTAAAGATGTTTATAGAATGGTTAATTAGTAGGAAAATAATGAATAAAAATTATATTTCATGGTTTAAAATCAATAACTCTACACATCTCTTTTTATCAACATTTAATCACCTTTCTCTGGCTGGATTACTTGTTGTTACCTCCTCTGCATTTGGGCAAAGTGCATCGGAAGAGGTTAAACAGACAAAACAACAAGATGATGTCGTGCAATTCCCCGCGCTCTCTGTTGTTGGTAATTTAAATTCCAGTGTCGGTGCCGGTAGCTCTGTATTAAAACTGAAGGATATTGAGCGTACTCAAGCTAATAACCTTGCAGAATTAGTTGATCAGCTACCGGGGGTCTCCTCATCAGGTTCACCTCGCCCCGGTGGACAAACCCTAAATATTTGGGGTATGGGCGATGTGGAAGATGTCAAAGTGACCCTTGATGATGCCCCTAAAGGGTTTGAAAAATATCGCCAAGGCTCTGTGTTTATCGAGCCTGAGCTGATTAAACGCATTGACGTTGATAAAGGACCACATAATATTATGGATGGTAATGGTGGTTTCGGCGGAACCGTTAAAATTACCACCAAAGATCCCGCAGACTTACTACTTGCGGATCAACATTTTGGCGCTATGTTCAAATATAGCTATCACACTAATGATCGCCAAAATATTTACAGTTCAGCACTATATGGTAAAACATTAAATGGCGTTGCAGATGGTTTGCTGTATATCAGTAAACGAAAAGGGGATGATTTACGCCGCCCCGATGGCACTCGATTTGGCTTTTCGCAAGCTGACCAACTCTCTTATTTACTGAAAACCAACCTTTATCTCAATGATGAACACACGCTCAGTCTATCGGCAATGCGCTCCGAATCGGATAACTTAGTTCCTTGGGCAGCCAAACGAGATGAGTTAGCAACACCAACGCAAAAAGAGATTGAGCAATATGGTTTTGACGGTGCGATAAAACGCAAATTGGTCCAACGGGATCAACAAGATCAAAACTATAGTGTGAAATGGAATTATATCCCTGAAAATAGTGATTGGATAAACCTAACGACAACTTATGCTTGGTCTAAGAGTCAACAGCATGATACCCGACCAGAAAATGCTTCAAAATACTTAACCTCCAGCTTAGGGAATAAAAGTTGGGTTGACTATACCGATCAGCTATTTGATATCCATAATGAAAGTCTATTTGATACTGGTCGTTTAGAACATCAACTTACTATAGGTGCTCGTTGGCATAAAAATGATCGCGGTATTTTGATGTTTGATGCGGGAAAAGCGAAAAACCCTAAATATAACTATGGTTATTATCAGCCACAATTTATGCCAGCAGGTGTTCAAGAAACCACTAGTGTATATCTCCAAGATGCGATTAGTTGGCACACACTCACTGTCACACCGGGCTTACGTTATGACTATGTGCAGAACAAAGGTAAAGGAAACTTAGCCGCAACCTATATGGAGCAAGACCCGCTAATTGGTCATGACTACCGTTCTGTCACTTATAGTGGTATTTCACCTCACTTAGGCATTCTTTGGAAAACGACACCGAATCTCACTTTATTCGGGGATGTTAGCCGCACATGGCGTGCACCTGTTATTGATGAACAATATGAGGTGCAATTTGCCAATAGTAGTTTAACCGGAAGTAGTCGAAACTTGGGTAAGGAGCGCATGGATGGGGTACGTTTAGGCGCAATACTCGACTTTGATCAAGTCATACAGGCCAATGATCAGCTGCAAATACGAACCACGCTTTTTCGTAACAGAGGAAAGGATGAGATATTCCGCCGCCGTGGTGAATACTGTGAAGCCAAGAAAAATGGTACTGACGATTGTGGTCGCCCCTTATCCAATTACCGTAACTTACCCGGTTACACCATTGAGGGCTTAGAAATTGAGCTATTTTATGATAGCCCGAATGTATTCGGTAAAATGGCCTACTCCGCCATCAAGGGTGAACGTGATGCTTCCCCTCGAGACCCTTGGTTTGGGCAAAAAACATGGATTGGTGAGATCCCACCAGATACCTTACATGTTATGTTGGGGTATAAACTCCCTCAATGGAATGCCAACTTTGGTCTCACCGGTGACTTTGTTGGTCATCAAGTCCGCTCTCCCGCAGATAGAGATCCTAAAGCCGATTCATGGGGATACCCAAAGTCGAAAGGCTATGCACTCTATGGCGCATTTGCGCAATGGCAACCTGAATTTATTCCAGATACCAATATTAGAGTGACCGCGACTAACCTCTTTGACCGTGACTACTATCCCTACTTAGGGGAGTCTGTCTCAGGCGTTGGTCGTGATGTTCGCTTAAGTATCACCAAGTACTTCTAAGCAATCGATGGACTCTCATCTCTGAGAGTCCATAATTGACAATAAAATAAAAATGATAATAATAATTATTTTTATTTATGACAACACGCACTCCCTCTATAGAAAATAGCGACTTGGCAGAAGAAAGCCAACTTTTGCAACAGCACGCCCCTAGCCTATTTCGCTATATTCTTGCGCGCACACCTAATAGCGATATCGCAAACGAAATTTTACAGGATGTCTTTGTTCATACGATTGAAACATATCGCTGCCAAACTTTGCAATTTCCGAGAGCCTTTATGTACACACTGGCACAACGCAACATCGCCAATTTTTATCGTCGGCAACGCATCGAAGCGGAATATCAACGTTTGCTGGTGGAGCCTGAGCCAGAGTGGAATTTAGAAACTCAGTTAGTAGTCGAAGAGCAATTGCAATTACTGTCTGAGCAACTTGCCAAACTACCTGAAAATATGGAACAAGCTTATTTACTCGCGCAATTTGAAGGGATGACTTACCAACAAATTGCAACTCAGTTAAAAGTTAGTCCTAATTCAATCAAGTACTACTTACAAGTAGCAAGAAAAGTATTACAAAAAGAGCTCACTGAAACGTATTTAACTCATTGAGATAACTATTATTATAGGTAATAAATATGACAAAAACAGCAATGCCATCTATTAAAAAAGGGGTGGCTATCAGTTTATTGTTTCTTGCCAGCTACAGTGCAGCCGCTCAATCACCACAAATTGTTGCCCATAGAGCAGGAACGGCAGATGCGCCAGAAAATACGCTTTATGCAATTGAACTGGCTAAGAAAAATAGCGCCGATATTATTTGGCTAACCGTCCAACTCTCTAAAGATAATCAACTTGTTCTATTTCGGCCAAGCCAGTTAGAGGCATTAACCGATAAAAAAGGAGTTATTTCCGATTACTCCGCTCAACAACTCACAACGTTCAATGCCGCCCATCAATTTAATAAAAAAGCTCATCTTCAATTACCGTTACAGCAAACCACGATCCCAACACTTGGATCCATTCTTAAAAAATATCCAGATACTGCGTTTTATATTGATTTAAAATCACCTGACGCCGATCCAGATACTCAAGCAGAAGCGGTGTACTCCCTGCTCGAAAAAAATAATGCTTTTAAAAATACTCGGTTTTATTCAACCAATGATGCATTTGTAAAAGCTCTAACCAAGCGCTCCGATAAAATTAATACCTTTGAAAGCCGTGATGAAACACGCACTATCTTAGCGAATAGCGCGATGAATCATCATTGTTCAGTCAGCAGTGATGCACAATCTAAATCGCGTTGGTATGGCTTTGAATTACACCGTAAAGTCGAGGTTGTAGAGAAATATACGTTAGGAGAGGCTCGCTCACCTGCAACGTTGTCATGGGATAAAGAAGCCATTGATTGCTTTAGAAAAAATGGTCAGGCCTACATTGTTCTATTTGGTGTCAATAGTGCGGCAGATTATCAATTAGCTAAAGAAATTGGTGCGGATGCCGTGATGGTTGATTCCCCTAAAACTTTTAAAAGCGAAATCATTAAGTAAATTTTAGCTGGCTTTATCTAATCGGTTTTACGTTAAGGCTATCTGTCTTAATTAGACCGCCAAATAAAAAATAAGCCTTAACTGTGAATGTTCGCAGTTAAGGCTGTCATCATACTAATATCGACTATTTAAATAATGCGGTGTTTTTCAAGTGCCTTTTGGCGAGCCTCTTCCCGTGCCATACGTTTTTTACGGGCATCGCAAGGTTCAGGGCAATCACAGACTTTTTCAACACCAATACTGCTTAACCCACCACAGCTACCTTGAATACTTTTGCGCTTAATAATATACCCTAGTGACATACCGAGAAATGCCAGTAGGAATAGGACGAAAGCTGCAATAAAAACATTTAGCATTCTTACATCCTCCTAATTACTGCTTTTTCTGTAAAAATGGCTCGAATGCCTTAGTATAACGCTCTTCAAAGCCTTTTTCTGTCTTAATGATCATAAACACAGGAATATCGAGCTTTTCAGCTAAGGCAAAACCTTCAACAGGCCCTAATACATTAAGCCCGGTCGATAGCCCATCAGCACTCATGCAAGTTGGTGCCAGTACCGTAATCGAAACGAGGTTATGTTTAATTGGCATCCCTGTTTTTGGGTCGATGGTATGAGAGAAGCGCACACCGTCTTGTTCAAAATAGTTGCGATAATCACCAGAGGTAGCTATAGACATATCACCAGGTTCAATCACTTCCTGAGCCGTTTGGTTTACGCCATCGGTTTGTGGTTTTTCAATCGCAATCCGCCAAGGTGCACCTTTACCATTTTTCCCTTTTGTACGTACTTCACCACCAATATCAACCATATAATTATTGATATTAATTGACTCCAAGTATTCAGCCACAACATCAACGCCATAGCCTTTTGCTATCGAAGAAAGGTCGACGTACAATTCAGGGATTGTTTTAATTAAGTTATTGCCCTGCACAGACAGCTTTTCTATACCAACCCATGCACGACGTTTCTCCAATTCACTATCTGTTGGTGCTTTGGTTACTCGCCCTTCTGGCCCAAAGCCCCATAAATTGACTAACGGCCCTACCGTGACATCTAATGCACCATTAGTTAATTCATTAATACGTATGGCTTCTTTAACAACTTTCGCTGTTGCTGCTGAAACAGGAAAAGGAACATTAACCTCTTTAAATTGGTTGAAGCGACTTAATTCCGAGTCTGGACGATAAGTTGACATCTGATCATTCACTTCTTCTAAGCGCTTATCTATCTCAGCTTGGATAGATTCACTGCTTGGCGATGAAGATTCAGCAACATATTTAATGGAATAGTAGGTTCCCATTGTCTGACCCTGAAGGTTTGCCTGTTCAGGCCCACCGCAGGCAGCCAACAATAGTGTCGCTGCAAATAGCAGCACTGGGGTAATCACTTTTCTGTTCAGCATAATTTTCTCTGCTTCAATAATAAGCGCCCACACAAGTGGGCGCTATACTCGCCATACTTCAAGTTTCAACATTATTGATGGCATTCATTCACACGAGTCACAAAGCTGTTTAAATTCCTAGTCACTCATTGGCCTGCCGTCTCGCTGTACCTCGAATTATTTAAAGTATATACAAACAACTCTAGGGTTACTTAACCACCGAAATCATCCAACAAGATGTTTTCATCTTCTACACCAAGATCTTTAAGCATCTTGATAACCGCAGCGTTCATCACTGGTGGCCCACACATGTAGAATTCACAATCTTCTGGTGCAGGGTGATCTTTCAGGTAGTTTTCATACAATACATTATGAATAAACCCGGTATAACCATCCCAATTATCTTCCGGCAATGCGTCAGAAAGTGCAACATTCCAAGTAAAGTTTTCGTTTTCAGCCGCTAATTGATCAAAGTCTTCTGTATAGAACATTTCGCGCTTAGAACGAGCACCATACCAGAAGCTGATCTTACGTTTCGAATTTAGACGTCTTAACTGATCAAAAATATGTGAACGCATTGGTGCCATACCCGCACCACCACCAATAAAGATCATCTCTGCATCGGTTTCTTTAGCGAAGAATTCACCAAATGGCCCAGAAATTGTCACTTTATCACCCGGTTTTAGCGACCAAATATAAGATGACATGATGCCCGGTGGAACATCTGGATTACGTGGTGGCGGTGTAGCAATACGCACGTTCAACATGATGATCCCGTGT
Organism: Providencia sp. PROV122; assembly: GCF_028482365.1. Classification (NCBI taxonomy): domain Bacteria; kingdom Pseudomonadati; phylum Pseudomonadota; class Gammaproteobacteria; order Enterobacterales; family Morganellaceae; genus Providencia; species Providencia sp. PROV122. Next base: position 23,848 of record NZ_JAMPQI010000023.1, read on the forward strand.
TCTTCTGGGTAGTTAGCCATTGAATAAGCACGAACTGTGGGTTCTTTTACCTCAGAAACATAGCGGAACAAATTAAATTTATCCCAATCCTCACGGTACTCTTCTGGAACATCAAAATCTTCATATTTCACTACGTGTGGTGGACATTCTATCTGAATGTAACCACCTGCACGGAATGGTACGACTTCACCTTCAGGAATTTTCAGTTTCAGTTCTTTAATGAAAGTTGCTTTGTTATCATTAGAAATAACTTCGCATTCCCATTTTTTCACCCCAAAAATTTCTTCTGGTAACTCAATTTTTAAGTCTTGTTTAACGTTCACCTGACAAGCTAAACGGCAACCATCTTTCGCTTCACGTTTATTAATGTGAGAAAGCTCTGTTGGCAGGATATCCCCACCACCTTCTTTGATTTTCACGCGGCATTGACCACAGGAGCCACCACCACCACAAGCAGATGAAACGAAAATCCCTTGGTTAGATAACATACCTAACAGCTTGTCACCTGCGGGAGCTTCAAAGCTCTTATCAGGGTCGCCGTTAACTTCAACTTTGATGTTCCCTGTATTGACTAACTTGGATTTAGCAAACAGGATCAGACCTGTTAGCACCAAGACAATCAGGGTAAACATCACTACGCCTAGAATAATAATATCCATGAATTCTTCTCGCCTTTATAGCTGCACACCGGAGAAGGACATAAAGCCCAGTGCCATCAAACCGGTGGTGACAAAGGTAATACCTAAGCCTTTCAGACCCGCCGGAACATCTGAATATTTCATCTTTTCACGAATCGATGCTAACAGCACAATTGCTAACATCCAGCCGATACCTGAGCCGAATCCATAAACGATAGATTCGCTAAAGTTGTAATCGCGCTGAGCCATGAAAGAGACGCCACCAAAGATTGCACAGTTAACGGTAATCAACGGCAGGAAGATACCCAATGCGTTATAAAGTGACGGGAAATAACGGTCTAAAATCATTTCCAGAATTTGCACCAGTGCTGCAATAACCCCGATAAAGGTAATAAAGTTAAGGAAAGATAAATCGACCCCCTCAACTAATGCACCATCACGCAGTACTAGGTTGTACACAAGGTTGTTGGCAGGTACAGAAATACCTAACACCACGGTAACAGCAATACCTAAACCGAAAGCTGTCTTAACATTCTTCGATACTGCCAAAAATGTACACATACCGAGGAAGAATGCCAATGCCATGTTTTCAATGAACACGGCTTTTACGAACAGACTAATATAATGTTCCATTGACTTAATCCTTCTCTACCTGAGCTGGTTTCAAGGTACGTAACCCCCAAATCAGCATACCAATGATAAAGAATGCACTAGGCGCTAACAGGAACAAACCATTAGGCATATACCAACCACCATTTTGCAATGATTCCATAACGGTAATACCAAACAATTTGCCAGAGCCGAACAGCTCGCGTAGGAAACCAACGAGGATCAGAATGACACCATAACCAAGGCCATTACCAATACCATCCATAAAGCTTTCTACCGGTGGCGCTTTCATGGCATAGGCTTCTGCACGACCCATAACAATACAGTTTGTAATGATAAGGCCGACGAACACCGACAGCTGCTTAGATATCTCATAAGCATAGGCACGCAAAATTTGGTCAACAACGATAACCAAAGAAGCAATAATTGCCATCTGAACAATGATCCGCACACTGCTTGGAATGTAGTTGCGAATTAATGAGATAAAAAAGTTAGAGAACGCGGTAACCAAAGTTACTGCGATGGTCATGACGACAGCCGTTTCCAGCTTAGTCGTTACTGCCAGTGCAGAACACACCCCGAGGATCTGTAACGCAATTGGGTTGTTATCAAACAAAGGCCCAAGTAGGACGCGTTTTACTTCTTTAGAATCAGCCATTATTCAGCGCTCCTTCACGAACTTTTTTCAGGAACGGACCAAAACCGTTATCACCTAACCAAAAATCAAACATATGCTGAATGCCGTTTGATGTTAGCGTTGCACCTGAAAGGCCATCGATACCATAAGGACTATCTGTAGAGCCACTACGGACAATTTTTATTGCCGGTACCCCCTGCTCATTGAACAGTTTTTTACCCGGCCATTGCGCCTTCCATTGTGGATTATCGACTTCACCACCAAGACCTGGCGTTTCACCATGCGAATAATATGTGATACCACGAGAAGTCACGCCATCCACATCTACCGCAACGAAGGCATACATCACCGACCATAGTCCTGACCCATAAACAGGCAGAATAATTTGTGAAATTTTGCCTTGTTCATCTTTCACAAGATAGATTTCAGCTGTATTTGCACGACGGCGAATTTTGGCGATATCTTCTTCAGGTGAAAGTGCAATGCTGGTTTCATCGCTACGTAATTCACTATTGAGGTCAAAGCGACTCTTGCTATCAGAAAGCTCATTAGTTTGGAAGTTCAACAGCTTAGGTTCAATACGGTCACTGTAAACTTTTTGAACTTCTTCCGCTGTCATTTTAGGTTGCAATAGACCTGCAACACTCAAAATATTACGTTGCGTATCTAATAAAATTTGTTCTTGCTGCTTAGATTTTAATCCTACAGCAGAACCGGCTACGACGATAGAACAGACTAGACATAGAATAAAAACGACTATGAACGTTCTTCCGACGCTATCTTTATTGGTTGTTTTTTCATTAGCCACGGGCTTTTCTCCGTTTAATATTTGCTTGAACGACCAGATAGTCAAACAGAGGAGCAAACAAGTTGGCGAACAGGATTGCTAGCATCATGCCTTCCGGATATGCCGGGTTTGCAACACGAATAAGCACACACATTACACCGATCAAAATACCGTAGGCCCATTTGCCTTTATCTGTAAACGAGGCCGAAACTGGGTCCGTCGCCATAAAGATCATCCCGAATGCAAAACCACCTAAAACCATGTGCCAGTACCATGGCATTGCAAACAATGGATTCGTCTCTGACCCGATAAAGTTAAACAGGTAAGACATCGCAATCATCCCAAGCATAACGCCAGCAACGATGCGCCATGATGCAATACGGAAGAAGATAATGAAGGCACCACCAATGAAAATCATCAATGTGGAAACTTCACCGATAGAGCCAGGCATATTCCCTAGGAATGCTTGCATCCAAGAGATTGGCTCACCAGATACCGTATTCATTAACGCGCGCTCACCGCCCGCAGCCCATTGAGAAAGTGGGGTTGCACCAGAGAAGCCATCCGCCGCTGTCCAAACAAGATCACCCGAAATTTGTGCAGGGTAAGCGAAGAACAAGAAAGCACGGCCTGCAAGTGCAGGGTTTAAGAAGTTGCGCCCTGTTCCACCAAAAATTTCTTTAGCGATGACCACACCAAATGTAATACCGAGCGCCGCCTGCCATAATGGGATAGTTGGCGGCACAATCAGGGCAAATAGGATGGACGATATAAAGAAACCTTCGTTGATTTCATGACCGCGGATCAGAGAAAACAGAATTTCCCAAAAACCACCGACTGCAAAAACAACCGCATAGATAGGTAGAAAATAGACTGCACCAAGCAGCATTTTACTACCCCAGCCTGCATCAGGTGTTAATGATGCCCCCAAGAATTGAGCTAAGCGATAGTGCCAATCACTCGCTAAAACTTGCTGTAGCTCAGCCCCACTGTATAAGTGGTAAAGTGCAGGAATGGCTTGGTTACCAACGTTATACATCCCCCAAAACATCGCAGGAAATACAGATAACCAAACCAAGATCATCATGCGTTTCAGGTCTATTGTGTCACGAACGTGAGAACGACCTTTAGTCACCGTTCCTGGCGTATAGAAGACTGTCGTAACAGCTTCAAACAATGGATAGAGTTTTTCTAACTTTCCACCAGGCTCAAAATGATGCTCATGCTTTTCAAATAAATTTTTCAAACCCATGGAATTACCCTTCTAGCTCAATCTTGGTCAGTACATCACGAAGTACAGGGCCATATTCATATTTAGCCGGGCATACATAAGTACACAGTCCCAGATCTTCTTCATCCAACTCTAGACACCCCAATTCCTGAGATGAATCCGTATCTCCAGAAAGGAGGTCTCGTAGCAGGTGAGTTATCATAATATCGAGAGGCATTACACGTTCATAATTACCAATTGGCACCATTGAGCGCTCACCACCATTCATGGTTGTGGTGAAGTTGAAGCGTTTGCCTTTCAAGAAATGGCCAACCGTTGTACGTGTAATGGTGAATTTATTAAAGCCCGGCCAAATCCAGCCGAAAAGCTCTCTTTCACGCCCTTCACGTAATACTGAAACCTGATTATGGAAACGCCCTAAATAGTGATGTGTATCATCACAAGGTACGCCCCACAGTACAGAGCCAGAAATAATGCGGTTATCTCCCTCTTTGAGCTGACCTTTTGTTAACTCATAGAGATCCGCACCAAGACGAGTTTTAACTAAACGTGGTTTCTCAACTTGAGGCCCCGCAAGGGCAATCACGCGATCAGTACATAGATAGCCTGTTGTGAATAACTTACCAATCGCAATGACATCTTGATAATTAAGGTGCCATACTTTTTTATTGAGGCTCACAGGCTCAAGAAAATGAATATGAGTACCGACTAAGCCTGCGGGATGAGGGCCTGCAAATTCGCTATAGCTCACTTGAGGGTGATTATCAGATTTCGCTAAATCCCCCGCGCCATGGCAAACATGCACTTTACCTTCGGTTAAATGGCTAATAATGGTTAAACCATCATTAAAAGCTTGTTGTTGTGAACGAATAATCACAAGTGGGTCAGCAGCAAGTGGGTTGGTATCCATCGCCGTTACAAAAATCGCGGCGGGTGAGGAACCCAGTGCCGGTGAGCGGCTAAATGGACGCGTTCGCAATGCTGTCCATAAACCTGATTTAACCAAGTTTTCTTCGACTTGTTCACGAGTCAATCCTGCAAGCTCTTCACGCTTATAAGCAGCAAAGGCCTCTTGCTCGTCACCATCAATTTCGATAACAACGGATTGGAGTACACGACGCTCACCACGATGAATAGCAATAATTTTACCGCAGGCTGGGCTAGTGAATAAGACACCAGGGTTCTTTTTATCTTCAAAAAGAACCTGCCCTTTTTTAACGTGCTCACCTTCTTTAACCAGCATAGAAGGACGCATTCCGACATATTCTTCACCTAGCAATGCTACGTGTTGAATTTTCGGGCCGTCTTCTATTACTTGGGCTGGCTCACCTGCAATAGGAAGGTTGAGTCCTTTTTTAATTTTAATCATAAGATCTGCACAAGTTTCTAAGTTAACCCTAAGCTAATGATCCTGACATAGACCATAGCGACTCAGTAAATAAAAACAGCTCAAGTTACTCACATAACTCAAGCAAATAATTCTCTCGATATCGTGAAGCTATTCTCTTTCTGCCGCTCGTAATTTTATCAGTTCCCCCGACTTCTGTCCGGATATTCAAGTGACTTAGCTCAAGCAAATTACAATAAATTTTCAACTTTCTTTATAATTATTCGTAAAAAACGAGCATTTACATCATATTTATCGAACGCTGTGCGATTTTCACACAATATCTATTCCGTACGAAACTATTAATAGGCTATATCAAATTACTTTTAGCTCATTTAAAATAGCGCCATAATGTCTTTTTTTTAGGCAAAAATACTCATTTAAATTTGGTTTAAGTATGAATAAAAATATCCTTATTAGCTTTATTTTCAACCTGTTTTTTCTGCAAATTACGGTTGCTGAAGCGAATAACCATTCATTTTTGCTTAATAGTAAAACAACTAACCAGCAAAATTCCGCGATCTTTATTCAGATATTTAAGCAAGAAGGCGTCTTGGAGCTATATCAAAAAGCGCCGAACGGAAAATATAACTTATCTAAAACTTATCCAATTTGTAAGTTTTCGGGCGGGCTAGGCCCTAAAAAGTGCGAAGGTGATCTAAAAAGCCCTGAAGGCTTTTATCAAATAACCGCCTCCCAACTAAATCCAAACAGTCGGTATTACCGATCTATTAATTTAGGTTTTCCTAATGAATATGACCGAGCACAGGGCTATGAAGGTAACTACTTGATGATACATGGCGGCTGTGTTTCTGTTGGTTGCTATGCGATGACAGATAAATACATGAGTGAAATCTACCAAACTGTTGAAAGTGCTTTTAAAAGTGGACAAAGCACGATTGATGTCAGTATTTACCCGTTTCGAATGACAAAAGAAAATATGTTGATCCACAGAAACTCCAGCCATTACGCTTTCTGGCAGCAACTAAAACCGGCTTATGATTACTTTCAGGATGTAGGCAAGCCCGCACAAATCTCTGTAACATCAGGAAAGTATGCTGTGAATAGCTTGCCAGAAAGGTCGGATACTTTATTGAGACTTCGATCACAATATACGTTGGCCGAGGTGAAATAGCACGAAACTACCCGGTTCAATTTTGTGCCAATTTTCATTACCTGTTAGCGGCTGCGTGGCAATCACTGAAACAATATCGGTTGGTGTTGTGCAACTTTGAAAATCGATTTCAATATCCTGATCGAGTAATTTCGCCTTACCGAATGGAGCTTTACGAGTGATCCAATAAAGATTGGTTGAACAAAATGCCATTACGTAACGCCCATCTGATAGCAGCATATTAAATACGCCTTTACGACGTAACTGCTCAGCCAGCACCGCAATAAAACGGAAAACAGCGGGCCAATTCGAGGGGGTTTTCGGATATTTCGCTGCAAGTTGGCTCAAAATCCAGCAAAATGCTTTTTCGCTGTCTGTTTCACCTATCGGTCGATAATGCCCTGTATTTAGTGAGCGATACCCTTTTAATTGCCCGTTATGTGCATAGGTCCAATTACGTCCCCACAATTCACGCGTAAAAGGATGCGTGTTTGCTAGTGTGACATCACCTCGATTCGCTTGGCGAATATGTGCTATCACCGTTTCCGATTTGATTGGATACTCCTGCACAAAGCGTGCCACTGGGGATAAAAAGCTAGGTTGAGGATCTTTAAAAGTGCGACACCCCAGCCCTTCATAAAACGTGATCCCCCAACCATCTTTATGTGGGCCAGTTTGCCCCCCACGGGATATCAGTCCACTTAGGCTGAAGTTAATATCTGTTGGCACATTTGCACTCATGCCAAGTAATTCGCACATTACAAGACCCTCTATAGTTTAAGAAACTACTTTACCATTTCTTTTTCAATCAGCTGGATCAGGATATGAATCACTTTAATATGGATTTCCTGAATACGATCCGCATAACCAAAATGAGGTACACGAATTTCAATATCTGCGCTACCCGCCATTTTGCCGCCGTCTTTCCCAGTCAGCGTAATCACTTTCATGCCCTTTTCACGCGCAGCACTAATAGCTTTGATAATGTTGCCTGAGTTGCCAGAAGTCGAAATGCCCAGAAGAACATCCCCTTCTTTACCTACAGCCTCAATAAAGCGAGAAAACACATATTCATAGCCAAAGTCATTACTGACACAAGATAAGTGGCTAACATCAGAAATGGCAATAGCAGGATAGCCTGGGCGATTTTCACGGTAACGCCCTGTCAGTTCTTCAGCAAAGTGCATGGCATCACAGTGGGAGCCACCATTACCACATGAAAGCACTTTTCCTCCGGCTTTAAAGGAATCTGCCAGTAACACCGCCGCTTGCTCAATAGCCTGAATATTTGCATCATCACTAAGGAATTTTGCCAACGTATCGGCCGCTTCTGATAATTCACCACGGATCAGGTCTTGATACATGAGATTTCCCCTTAAATTTAACGAGTTTTGTGCCATGATAAACGGCATCAAGATAGGTAATTAATCTTTACTACTCAGATTGTTACACAGGGTACATTTTCTTTCTACATCTGATTACGCTTGATTTATGCATTTAGGGCTAATCAATGCGTTTTGCCTCTTTTTCTCCCTTTGCGCCTACTTCATCTATCTCACAAATTTTTTTATGAAACAATCACCAAACATTATTTGGTGATTTTGTGAGCCAAGTTGTAATTAAGATGTAAATGTCTTGCTAATTGTTTATTACTGGATATAGATTAAGAGAAACAACAGGTCAGACCTCTTACAAGTAGACAGGAGTTTCCCTATGACCCTACTCAGCATAATTCTATTTCTCGCATTAATCGGTATTCTCTGTTACCACAAGACTTCGTTAACATTGAGTACCGTTCTGTTACTTGCCTATACCGCCGTTATGGGGGTACTTGATGTATGGAGTTACTGGATGTTACTGCCAGTGGCTCTTGTGTTATTCCCTTTTGTTTTCACTCCCGTGCGTCAATCACTGGTTTCAGTGCGTGCACTGAAAATGTTCCAAAAAGTCATGCCTCCCATGTCTCGTACAGAGAAAGAAGCCATTGATGCAGGAACAACATGGTGGGAAGGTGATCTTTTCCGTGGCGCACCGGATTGGAATAAATTACATAATTACCCAAAACCACAGCTGACGGCTGAAGAACAAGCCTTCATTGATGGCCCTGTAGAAACGGTTTGTGGCATGGTGAATGATTTTGCAGTAAGCCATGAATTGTCCGATCTCCCCCCAGAAGTTTGGCAATATTTACGTGAGCACCGCTTCTTCGCCATGATCATCAAAAAAGAGTATGGTGGCCTTGAGTTCTCTGCCTATGCGCAATCCCAAGTTTTACAAAAATTGGCGGGTGTCTCCGGTATCTTAGCTATCACCGTTGGTGTTCCTAACTCATTGGGGCCAGGTGAGTTGCTGCAACATTATGGTACTGATGAACAGAAAAAACGTTACCTCCCTGGCTTAGCGACAGGTGAAGAGATCCCTTGTTTTGCGCTTACTAGCCCAGAAGCTGGCTCTGACGCCGGTGCTATCCCTGATACTGGCGTTGTCTGTATGGGTGAATGGCAAGGAGAGCAAGTGTTAGGTATGCGTTTAAATTGGAACAAACGCTATATCACTCTTGCCCCCATCGCGACAGTTCTTGGGTTGGCTTTCAAATTATCGGATCCCGATCGTTTATTGGGTGGTGAAACACAGTTAGGGATCACCTGTGCGTTAATCCCCACTAATACCCCAGGCGTCGAAATAGGCCATCGTCACTTCCCACTGAATATTCCATTTATGAATGGACCAACGCGCGGAAAAGACATCTTTGTTCCTATCGACTACATTATCGGTGGCCCTAAAATGGCAGGCCAAGGCTGGCGTATGCTTGTGGAGTGTTTATCTGTAGGTCGTGGAATTACTCTGCCATCTAACTCGACAGGTAGCTTAAAGAGCATTGCAATGGCGACAGGAGCCTACGCTTATATTCGTCGCCAATTTAAATTGCCTATTGGTAAGATGGAAGGGATTGAAGAGCCGCTCGCTCGTATCGCAGGTAATGCCTATTTGATGGATGCTGCTGCTACATTGATTACCTCTGGTATCATGTTAGGTGAAAAACCTGCCGTGCTATCTGCTATCGTTAAATACCACTGTACTCACCGTGGGCAACATTCAGTCATCGATGCCATGGATATTACGGGTGGTAAAGGCATTTGTCTTGGCCCATCTAACTTTGTTGGTCGAGCTTACCAAGGTGCGCCAATCGCCATTACCGTTGAAGGTGCCAACATCTTAACCCGTAGCATGATCATCTTTGGTCAAGGGGCTATTCGTTGCCATCCTTATGTGCTGGAAGAGATGGCGGCAGCACAAGACAATAATCTGCACAAATTTGATAAAGCGGTATTTGGTCATATTGGACATGTTATTAGCAACCAAGTCCGTAGTTTCTGGTTGGGATTAACCAATGGTCGAGGAAGTAGCGCGCCAACAAAAGATGAAACGCGTCGTTACTATCAAATGTTAAATCGCCAAAGTGCTAACCTTGCCTTACTTGCCGATATCTCCATGGCTGTTTTAGGTGGTAGCTTAAAACGTCGTGAGCGTATCTCTGCACGCTTAGGCGATATACTCAGCCACTTATATTTAGCAACCGCAACACTTAAGCGTTATGAAGATGAAGGTCGTCAAAAAGCGGATTTACCACTGGTAAAATGGGCTGTAGAAGATTGTCTGTATCAATCTGAGAAGGCGATGGATGATTTATTGAAAAACTTCCCAAATAGAATGGTTGCAGGTTTAATGCGCATTACCTTGTTCCCGACTGGTCGTGCTATGTCTGCCCCTTCTGATCGCCTAGACCACAAGCTAGCACAACTGTTAATGGAGCCATCTGAAACTCGTGACAGGATCGGTCGTGGGCAATATCTGACACCAACAGAGCATAACCCGCATGGTTTAGTGAATCAGGCACTGTATGACATCATCGCTGCAGAGCCAATTTTTGAGCGCATCTGCCGTCTGAAAGAGCGCAAGTTTAGCTTCACTCGCTTAGATAAATTGGCAGAGCAGATGTTGCCTGAAAATATTATCACACAAGAAGAAGCTGATATTTTACGTAAAGCAGAGGCAAGCCGTCTACGCACCATCAATGTTGATGAATTTGAGTTTGATGCTCTAGGCGTACACAGTGAAAAAAACCCTCGCGAGGAAAATGAAAAGCAAGCTAAGAAAAAGCAAGCCGCTTAATTAGCTGCCTACATTGTCAGCGCCATAAAGCCCCAAGCATATTGGGGCTTTATTTTTTGCATGGAAACTGGCTCATAAAAGGAAACTGAATATTTATTAAAAAGTCATAAGGTAGAGGATGGTGTGTCTTTTTATACAATAATCATTTTGTTAGTGGAGCAATCACGCTCGCTACCCATTCCTGCTATAAGGCCGTTTGTATGGGCATTTCACTGTTCGACACCACTCCCCTTCAAACGGCAGATGCTATGTGACTATTGCCTTTAGGTCGAAATACTAAGAAGTTTGGTTAGTAGATAATTACAGCGGCGTTTTTATTTAGCGCTAAAATACAAAACTCCCGATAAATATTACCGAGAGTTTTATCATCAAAAGGCGGTCAGCCTATATTAAGGCTGGAAATTGATTGCTAAAACGGCTTATTTTTTAACCGCAGTAACTTCAATTTCAACCAACCATTCAGGGTGAACCAGAGCCTTCACTTCCATTGCTGATCTAGCTGGTGTCAGAGGCTGAGCTTTAGTACCGAAGAATTGAGTATAACCTTTCATAAAGCCGTCAAAGTCCATTTTTCCTGTTTCTGGTGTTGCAACAAGGAAAACTTGCATTTTAACAACGTCACCTAATCCTAGGCCTTGTTTTTCCAATGCAGACTTAATTGAGTTAAGCACATTGACGGTTTGTTCTTCTGTGTTTTTACCGAATGAACCATCAGCTTGTTTTGATGGAACAACACCGCTGAAATAATAGGTTTTCATATTCGCAGGTACTTCAACTACGCTCGAGATTGGGAAGTCAGGTACTGCGGTACGAACGATTGAAGAATTATCAGCCATCGCTACGCTGCTGGCTAATAGTGCTGAAATTAGTAATGCTTTTTTCATATTCAGTTCCCTATTTTATGATATTGCTTTTTATAAAATCTAGAAATGACCTCTAGTGAAGATGCCATTACACCTTCTCATCAGTCATTCATATAAGAAGCCACTTTGCCCATAATAAAAATGGTCATCAAAGCAGCATAACATTTATGTGTTTATCTCTTACTATTTCAGTTCAAAAGATATCCACTAAGTGCTTAAGAGATATTATCCCTTACTGCAATATTTATGTTGTCAAATTTACCTTTAATTTGGCGATATATTTACCAGACATAAACTATGGTTTTTTAGCCTATATTCAGACGCTACCGGAGTAAATTCAGCGCCATTAACCTATTTTAGTACCACATCCTTTCCATGACTTAACAATGTCATGAAGGTGATGAATAAGCTAAATACGAAATGAGTCAGTTTGTCAGAGACTCTCCCGCTAAAATTACACCAACGTATTTGCTGTGCCACAGATTAATGCTCGTCCTCAAAGATATCGTCTAGTTTAAGGGTATTTAACAAAACGCTTTTTTCTTCATTGTTGAATTCATTATCTATGATAATTAATATCAGCAACTTTAGACAGCCATTCACTTATCTAATCATTAAATCAGCAAAAAACTCTCTAAAACACTGAAGGTTACCATTCGTCCATTCAGTAAATGAATGGTGAGCATTAAAGTGCATCTGAACGAATGGATCAAGGGTAATATTCAATTCTTTACAATAATGACGGCTAATTTTATGGCAATCTAGAATTCACTAAGTGAAGTCATCTACACTATCCAGAATTTATAATATTTTAAAATAACAACTTATTTTTTCAACCCATAAACCGCAGTCTGAATGTAAAAGTAATAACTTTAATCCGCCTACCTGAAAGCGCCCTAATAATAGAAACTCAAAAGATAGATACCAATATCCCTACAGGTTAATTGGACATACGTCTACTTTGGATAAAAAACAATCTATTGGTTTACTCTAAAATAGGGAAACCTACTGCTCTCGATAAAAATAGTTAAACTCACGATACAAAAGTAATATTTATCATTATTCAATAAACTGGCCGTTTTTTATTTATAGGTGGCCTTATTTCAATATAAACAAATAATTTTAGTTATAGGTTCAAGCAATAATAAATTAACCTTAGTTATTACAATGAATATATGTTTATTTTTTCAACATATAAACTTATTTTTTATCGCTTAATTTCTGAGATAGGATGAGTTAAAAACCGAAAGAAAATAGGTCAGGAATAGTATTTTAATAAATGAATTTTAATATTAGTTGGTAACGATACTGCTTTAAAAAGCAGTATCGTCAAAAAAGATTAAAGCTCTAATGCCAATAATTCCTCAATCGTTTGGCGACGGCGGATAAGTTTTGGCGTACCCTCAATTAATAACACTTCAGGTAACAGAGGGCGGCTATTGTAGTTTGATGACATCGACGCCCCATAAGCACCAGTATCATGGAAGACCAAATAATCCCCTACTTGCACATCAGGCAGTAAACGGGTCTCGACCATTCCTCCTTCTTGCTGGGTAAACACATCCCCCGATTCACACAAAGGCCCCGCGACAATAGTCTCTTTTAAAGGTACATTTTCTAATGAGCGCCCCTCAGCAGGTAATACAGAGATATGGTGATAACTCCCATACATTGCAGGACGCATCAGATCATTAAATCCACTATCAACCAACACATAGTGGCGGCTTCCCATCGTTTTAACCGCTCTCACTTCCGCGAGCAATACCCCCGATTCAGCAACCAAATAGCGACCCGGTTCAATTTCCAGTTCAATAGAATGACCTAAATGACGCTCAATTCGTTGGCGAGCAGTGTTCCAAAGGCTGTAATAGTGCTGAATATCGATAACTTCATCTTGTTCTCGATAAGGTGTCGATAACCCACCACCGGCTGAAATCGCCTGAATATCCGCATTTGACGAGATCACTTGTTCAACCATTGCATCACAGACATTTGCTAAGTGTTGATAATCGACCCCAGAGCCAATATGCATATGTAGCCCAACCAATGACAGATTATAACGGCGAATTTGTTCCAGTGCTTTTGGTAGGTCTTGATACCAAATACCGTGTTTACTGTTTTCACCACCTGTATTGGTTTTTTGTGAATGACCATGACCAAAACCAGGGTTAATACGCAACCAAACAGGATGACCCGATTTTTGCTCACCAATCTGGCTTAACATATCAATAGATCCAGCATTCACCGGAATATCTAACTCAGTCACCCGTGCCAAAGTAGCTCTATCCAGTACATCAGCAGTAAAAACAATTTCTGAGTTTTCACGACCAGCCTGAAAACCAGCCACAAGCGCACGCTCTATTTCACCTAGCGAAACAGAATCAACCTTGACTCCCTGCTCACGCATTAAGCGCAAAATATGAATATTTGAGCAAGCTTTTTGAGCAAAACGCACGGTATCAAAGGGTTTGAGCTGATTTATTCGCTCAATAATCACTGAGCTGTCGTACACCCAAACAGGGGTACCAAACTGTTCAGGTAACGTCGATAAGTATTCGGGCATTAAATATTGGCTAGTAGTGGTGGCAAATGAGGTCATGTTTTTCTCGCACGTAAATTTTTTCTTATATTGTCCTATTATTCAGAGAAAGTTAGGGAAAAAAAATATCCATTTTGCTAAAGTCTATTCATTTTTGATATAGAAAGAAAAACATCATGCAAACTCTCTCTTGGCGACATATTGAAATCTTTCGGGCGGTAATGACGACGCCGAATCTAACAGAAGCAGCGTTACTGCTAAATACCTCACAGCCGACCATTAGTCGAGAGCTTGCTCGCCTTGAACATCTGCTACAGTTCAAATTATTTGATCGCGTTAAAGGCCGATTGCGCCCGACAGCACAGGGATTGCGCTTTTTTGAGGAGGTTGAGCGCTCTTATTATGGTTTAGAGCGGATAAAAAACTCAGTACAAACCATCCGCCGTTTTGATAATGCACAGATCTCCATCATATGCTTACCCGCCTTCGCCCAATCATTACTACCACAAGTGTGCCAAACATTTATGGCTGATTATCCTGACGTCAATCTGACAGTGATCCCTCAAGAATCACCAATCCTCGAAGAGTGGCTATCGGCTCAACGTTATGATTTTGGTCTAACCGAACACTTACAAACGCCACCAGGCACAGAACAACTCACATTAGGCTCGCTGAATGAGGTTTGTGTCTTACCGGCGGGTCATCCCCTTGAGCATAAACCCGTTTTAACACCGATTGATTTTCAGCAACAAAACTTCATTAGCCTGTCACTAACAGACAGCTATCGGCAGATTATCGATACCATTTTTGCTCAACATCAAATTGAGCGAAAAATGGTGATGGAGACGCATTCAGCATCGTCTATCTGCGCAATGGCGTTAAAAGGCATCGGTATTTCAATCGTCAACCCTATCACCGCTTTGGATTTCCACCAGCAATCAGCAGGTAAGCTGATCATTCGCCCATTGAGTTTTTCGATTCCTTTTACGGTGAGTTTAATTAAGCCGATTCACCGGCCATCATCACAACTATTAGATATTTTTACCCAATACTTACGGGCTTCATTTGCCAAAACTGAGCAGGATTTAAGTAGCGCGTTGCTGCATCAGTGACTGCCAATATTCTGAAGTTGTAAACCAGTTACCTAAAAAATCCAGTACAGCTCTTAATGTTGTCGGCATATTTTGGCGACTGGCATACACTGCATAAATTCCCAATGGCTGCGGCACATAGTCGGGTAATAGCTGGAGCAGCTCCCCTGATTCTAAGTATTTTTTGACCGATAAATAAGGCTGCATAGCAATACCTGCACCATTTAATGCCGCTTGAGCCAAAAATACAGATTCATCGGCACTGAGTCGCCCTCCTACTAATACGGAAAAAGGCTCCCCATCTTTTTCAAAACGCCATAAACTGCGCCCAAAAAAATTGTAGGTCAAACATTCCAGTGGCGCTAAATCCTCCGGCTTAGTCGGTATTTTTTTATCTTTGAAAAAAGATGGCGCTGCACAAATCACAGAGTGGCACGTTGAAAGCGGCTTGGCTATCAAACTCGGCTCTAATTGATTCGTAATACGGATAGCCAAATCAATCCTATCTTCAATCAGATTCACCGCCTTATTTGTAATACTTAAATCAATCGCCATATTCGGGTAGTGTTGTAAAAACTCGGTTATTGCGACAGAAAGCGCTTGGCTGGCAATCGACTGAGCACAACTAATACGCACTAGCCCCGTCAATTGAGTCGCATCATGTTGCTGTTGTACAGGCAGAGTTAAAGAGAGTGCATTTAACTTTAGCGCTTGTTGATAAACCCCTTCTCCTGCCGATGTCAAACTCAGCCGCCTTGTCGTACGGTTTAATAAACGTACCCCAGCCCACTGTTCCATTTCAGCAAGATATCGGGTCACCATCGCTCGTGACATATCGAGTTTATCTGCGGCGGCACTCATACTGCCATTCTCAACAATACTAATAAAAACCTGTACCGCCGTTAATCTATCCATCTATTTGACCGATTTGTGCAACAAACATTTGCTAATTATGGCGTTTTTCTCATCATTATTGCAATTTAATATACACCCAACTTAACGAGGTTTTTAAAATATGGCTAACAATTAGGAGTTAATGATGAAACAACATGCTATCGCCGCCGCCACTTTACTTGCAATGAGCGCTACATTTGCCCATGCAGCAGAGCTTAAATTAGATATCTATAATCCAGGAAATAACAGTGTATTTCCCGTTTCCTCTGAAATTATCAGCGGTGATAAAGAAGTTGTGCTGATCGATGCACAGTTTCAAAAAAATGATGCGCAGGCCTTAGTGAAAAAGATAAAAGCGCTCAATAAAACCCTAACAACCATTTATATCAGCCATTCTGATCCCGATTATTATTTTGGATTAGATACGATCACGAAAGCATTTCCTAAAGCTAAGGTGATAGCGACGAAAGAAACCGTTGAAGCTATCAAAGCATCGAAAGATGGCAAGTTGGCATATTGGGGTGAAGTGCTTAAAAACGAAGCGCCAACAACACTTATCGTACCCGATGTGATACAAGGCAATAGTTTTACTGTCGATGGTGAAACTCTCTTTATTAAAGGAAGTGATGGTCCAGCTCCAGAGCGTACTTATGTTTGGGTTCCATCATTGAAAGCTGTCGTTGGGGGAGTCGTTGTCTCTGATAATATCCATGTTTGGATTGCAGATACTCAAACTCAATCATCGCGACAACACTGGCAACAAACTTTAGAAAGCATTCAAGCTTTACAACCTAAAACCGTTGTACCTGGGCACTTTACTGGCAAATCAAAAATGGATCTTAGCTCTGTTACCTTTACTCAAAATTACTTGAATACCTTTGAGGCCATGGCTGAACAAAGTAAGGATGCCAAAGAGCTTACGAGCAAAATGGAGAAGGCTTACCCTCATCTTGATGATAAATCGAGCTTAGAGCTAAGTGCCAAAGTCATTAAAGGCGAAATGCAGTGGCCACAATAAAATAATCTCAATTAGCCTATCCCTATAATGGATAGGCTAATTGAATCACTGAATAGTTAAGGAGCTATCATGAATAAAATCACCTTACATTACATTTATGACCCTTTATGTGGCTGGTGTTACGGTGCTTCACCATTGATTGAAATTGCCAATTCTCACCCTGACATTGTGTTAGAATTACATGGCGGAGGCATGCTGGCAGGCGCATCACGCCTTCATATGGATAATCAATTCCGTGAGCACATCAAACAATCCGATAAACGCATTGCCGCCATGACAGGGCAAATTTTTGGTGATGACTATTTAAAAATGCTGGATGAGCCAAATCTTGTTCTTGATTCAGCACCACCTTTACAAGCCATTCTTGCTTCTGAAAAGCAACAAAAAGCATTAGCGATGTTAAAAGCAGTTCAGCATGCTCATTACGTCTCTGGTCGTCATATCAGCAACCCAAATGTCTTATTAGCGATCGCACAAGAAATCGGGTTAGATAGCGAGCAATACCAGTTTGATTATGCCGAACAAGGAGGGAATAACCTTGAACACCATATTCACTATAGCCGCCAGCTACTGACTCAATCCGGATCTTCCGGCTTCCCGACCTTACTCATAAAACAGCAGCATAAGTGGCTGCGCGTACCGTTACAAAACTATTTAGGTGATCCTCAAAAATGGCAACAATTTTTGGATTCACTAGTAGCAGCCAATCAATGATGCGCTACGACATCGCGCCATTGAACATCACTAAACACACCAATGGCGCAAATAACCAATAAGTTGCACTCAAAATGATAGCTGGGCCAAAGGGGATACGGGCGATAGCTTTGTGCCGATGACGTAAATAAATGGCCCAATAGTGAAGCCCGCCAATGCCCGCCGCTAACGCAAAAAACTGAGGTAAATTCATAAGCCCGAGCCAAGCTGCACATGCGGCAATCAGTTTAAAATCCCCTCGCCCCATTTGCGGGGATTGGCGGATCTTCTCCATAATTACCGTTAACAGCATGATGGAAAGGTAACTGGTGTTCACCGCATAGATAGCCGAAACCACATTACCTTGCTCAGAGCACACTTGATACACTAACCCTACCCATAATAGTGGGTAAACAAGTATGTCTGGTAAATAGCCTATTTTCATATCAATAATAAATAGACAAACTATTAAATTGAAGAAAATACTAAATAAAATAACAATAATTAATTCATCATTTAATGAGAAATTAAATATTATTAAAGGAGAATAAATAAGTACCAGCCATTTATAACCTATCCTTATCCCATCTTTATTTAAATATTTTTTAGGAATATGTTGTAACATCAACTGTGAAATTTTCGCTGATATAACAATGATAAAAGCCATAAGTAATAGCCTATAGCCACATACACACCCCAAAAAACAGTATGAATTATCGATAGTTACATTTCCTGAACTTAAGTTGCCTCGGCATACTGTTAGCATTGGAAAAGTTGAAGTAATAAAATTATTAAGATCACTAAAAGATAAAAAAGAGAGATGATGGATAATTTTATGATAGATCCTTTCAATCGGTAATATCATATATTCTCCTTATTCCATTATGGAGTTATATACAAATATACCGTACCTCTATTTATTTCCCTACACAGTAATTCCGACACAATTTATCGTTTTAACCGCGATGATTTTTTGTCGTATTTGATAATATATTATCATTCATCACACCAATACCACACAGGCTAGACTACAAAAAAACCATAAACCACTATAAAATTGAGCTAGCTCTTGATTTTGGCGATTGCATCCCCATATTTTTGATCTGCTATTGCTCTTTTTTAACCTTGTTCTTTTTAAGGAAACTGTATGCGCATTCCACGCATTTATCACCCTGAGCCACTACAAATTAACACTACAATCGCTCTTGGCGATGATGCTGCCAACCATGTGGGGCGAGTGCTTCGCATGACTGCGGGCCAAAAACTGGAATTATTTGACGGCAGTAATCAGGTGTTTTGCGCTGAAATATCAGAGGCGACAAAAAAGAAAGTCTCCGTCAATATTATCGATAGCCATGTTGATGATAGAGAATCGCCATTAGATTTACACCTTGGGCAAGTCATGTCGCGTGGTGAAAAAATGGAGTTTACTATCCAAAAATCGGTGGAACTAGGTGTTAATACAATCACCCCTTTACTCTCTGAGCGCTGTGGTGTTCGTTTAGATCCTGAAAGGTTAGAGAAAAAACGACAACAATGGCAAAAGATTGCCATTGCTGCGTGTGAGCAGTGTGGTCGTAATCGGATCCCACAAATTCGTCCTGTACAGTCACTCGAAGCATGGTGTGCTGAGGAGGATGGGGCATTTAAGGTCAACTTACACCCACGAGCAACACAAAGTATCAATACATTACCTGCCGAATTAAATAAAGTTCGGCTATTAATCGGCCCCGAAGGTGGGCTAAGTGAAGAAGAAATCGCCATGACAGCTAATTATCAATTTACTGATATTCTGTTAGGGCCAAGAGTGTTAAGAACAGAAACGACTGCGCTAACTGCAATCACCGCACTGCAAGTGCGCCTAGGTGACCTAGGTTAAGGAGAAAAAATGATCAAGCTCGGTATAGTAATGGATCCTATTTCATCCATTAAAATCAAGAAAGATACTAGTTTTGCTATGATGCTGGAAGCTCAACGTCGTGGTTATGAAATCCATTATATGGAGATGAATGATCTCTATCTGTATCAAGGTGAAGCTCGCGCAACGACAAAAGTCGTCACTGTCGAAGAAAACCCAAACAAATGGTATGAGTTCAAATCTGAGCAAGATATCGCGCTCGGTGATCTTGACGCTATTTTAATGCGTAAAGACCCCCCTTTCGACACTGAGTTTATCTATGCAACTTATATTCTTGAAAGAGCTGAGCAGGCTGGCGCACTGATCGTCAACAAGCCACAAAGTTTACGCGACTGCAATGAAAAACTGTTTACAGCGTGGTTCCCTGAATTAACACCACACACATTAGTCACGCGCAGCGCTAAACAGCTACGTGAGTTCCACCAAAAGCATGGCGATGTGATTTTTAAACCACTTGATGGAATGGGCGGAGCGTCTATTTTCCGTTTGAAGCAAGACGACCCTAACGTTGGGGTTATTATCGAAACGCTCACCGAACATGCTAGCCGTTACTGCATGGCACAAAACTATTTGCCAGCAATTAAAGATGGTGACAAACGTGTACTGGTCGTTGATGGTGAGCCTGTGCCTTACTGTCTAGCTCGTATCCCAGCACAGGGGGAAACCCGTGGTAATTTGGCGGCAGGTGGTCGCGGAGAAGCTCGCCCATTAAGTGAAAGCGATTGGGAAATTGCCCGCGCCGTTGCCCCAACTTTAAAAGCAAAAGGCTTATACTTTGTTGGGCTTGATATTATAGGCGATCGTTTGACTGAAATTAATGTCACTAGCCCAACTTGTGCCCGCGAAATTGAAGCCGCTTACGATATTTCTATCACGGGTATGTTGATGGATGCCATTGAGCGCGATATAAAAAAATAGTGCCTTCAGCGCTAAAAATAGCGTATTGGTAATGAGAAAAGGCTCATTAAAGTGCCTTTTCTCAACCTTTAAAGGCAATTCTTATCATTAAAATAGGTTACTTACTACACTGAGCCTAAAAATTATGAATTTACAAAATCATTTTTTGATAGCAATGCCATCTCTTACTGATCCCTATTTTGAGCAGTCTGTTGTTTATGTGTGTGAACACAATGAAAAAGGCGCTATGGGGATCGTTATCAATAAACCTATTGATGATTTTTCTGTGAGTACCATGCTCGAGAAATTAGAGATAGCGGTTTCAACAACCAATACCAGCAACCTTGCTAAACCAGTGATTGCTGGTGGCCCTGTTGCTGAAGAGCATGGTTTTATCCTCCATACGCCGATTAAAGGCTTTGCCTCAAGTCTGCATCTCAATGATGACATGATGGTAACGACCTCTAAAGATATCTTAGAAACACTCGGCAAGGACCAGCAGCCTATGCAATCATTAGTCGCTCTGGGGTATGCAAGCTGGGAGCCCGGTCAACTCGAAAATGAAATTATGGAAAATAGTTGGTTGACGGTAGAAGCCACACCAGAGTTAGTGTTTGATACCCCTATTAAAGATCGCTGGCAAGCTGCTGCTAACCTTCTAGGCGTGAATATCCATACAATTTCCATGCAGGCAGGGCACGCGTGATGTCTAGCAGAACCCTTCTTGCATTTGATTTTGGTACGAAAAGTATTGGTGTTGCTGTTGGCCAAGAAATCACAGGAACAGCCCGCTCCCTCGCCTCACTGAAAGCCAATGATGGCCGCCCTGATTGGCAACAGATCGAAAAGTTGCTAAAAGAGTGGCAACCTCAATTGGTCATTGTTGGCCTTCCTTTAAATATGGATGGCACTGAACAACTTGTCACCAGCCAAGCGCGTAACTTTGCTAATCGTATCCATGGGCGATTTGGTGTCAAAGTCGAGCTACACGATGAACGCCTATCCACGGTTGCCGCAAAAGCAGAATTATTTGAGCGTGGTGGTTACCGAGCACTGAGTAAAGGCAAAGTAGACTCAGCATCTGCTGTCGTGATCTTAGAAAGTTGGTTTGAGCAACACCTTTAAGCCGCACAATGTTTTCCGAAATGTAATTTTTTTTAATCTACACATGCAAAGGTGCCGTTATCAAGCAATATGCTTTACACTATGGGCATTATGATTATCCACCTAACGTAATTGAACAGAATAATGACCATTCAACGTAATATCTCTGATGTAAAAGCGCGTATTGAACGAGCGGCAGCAGAATGTCATCGCTCTGCACAGGACATCACTCTACTTGCAGTAAGTAAAACCAAACCTTGTGACGCTATCTTGGAGGCTATCGAGGCTGGACAGCGTCAATTCGGTGAAAATTATGTTCAGGAAGGCGTTGAGAAAATTCAGTTTTTCGCGGATAGGCAAGATCTGGTTTGGCATTTTATTGGCCCATTACAATCAAACAAAAGCCGTCTTGTCGCCGAGCATTTTGACTGGTTCCATACGCTGGATCGGCAAAAAATCGCCCAACGTCTAAATGATCAGCGTCCAAGCAACAAAGCACCGCTAAATGTGCTGATCCAAATAAATATCAGTGATGAAAACAGTAAGTCAGGCATAAAACTTGAAGAGCTTGATGAGCTAGCAAAACAAGTTAGCCAAATGCCTAACCTAGTTTTTCGTGGTTTGATGACCATTCCAGCACCGGAAAGCGACTACCAGCGCCAATGCGAAGCTTTTCGCAAAATGGAGCAAGCCTATCAACAGTTACAAACACACTACCCTAGCGTCGACACCCTATCTATGGGGATGACCGATGATATGGCTGCTGCCATTCATTGTGGGTCGACCCTCGTTCGTATCGGAACGGCTATTTTTGGTGCCCGTGACTATCACAAATCATAAGGAGTACAACATGCAACATCGCAAAATTGCATTTATAGGTGCCGGAAATATGGCCCATGCTATTATTGCAGGGCTTGTTAGCCACGGTTACCCCGCCTCAATGATCACCGTCTGTTCGCCAACCCCTGTTCGCCGAGAAAAAATCGCCGAACAATATGGCGTTATCAGCAGTAGTGATAATGTATCCGCTGTGCAACACGCCGATGTGATTGTACTTGCTGTAAAACCACAAATGATGGAAGAGGTGTGTCAACCTTTACAGCATGCCGTGGATTTCAGTAAAAAACTGGTATTGACCATTGCTGCGGGTATCCCCGCTCACCGCTATGCCGATTATTTAGCCCAACCATTGCAGTTGGTTCGTATCATGCCAAATACGCCATCACTCGTCGGTAAAGGCGTGAGTGGTTTATTCGCAGAAGAGAGTATTAACGCCGAAGACAAACAATTTGCAGAGCAATTGATGCAAAGTGTTGGCTCGACAATTTGGTGCGAAAACGAGCAAGAGATCAATAATATTATTGCGATTACTGGAAGCTCTCCTGCTTACTTCTTCTTATTTATGGAATCCATGCAGCAAGAAGCCGAGAAACTAGGCTATACGCCCGATCAAGCCCGTCAATTGGTCTTAAATGCCGCGGAAGGTGCTGTTGCGTTGTCGAAATCACAAGGCGACACCCCATTTTCCACATTGCGCGAACAAGTGACTTCTAAGGGAGGAACGACAGCGATGGCATTAGCGCAATTTTACGATAGTGGTCTTCCGCAAATGGTAGCAAAAGCGATGCAACGTGCTATCACTCGGGCAGAAGAGATGGAAAAACTTTTTTAATTAACAGCGGGACGAGACATGCAGACTTTACTTTTTGTCGTTACAACCATTATTCAACTTTATATTTTTATCTTACTGCTACGAGTCTGGATGCAGTGGGTACGTGCAGATTACTATAACCCCTTCTCCGTGTTCGTGGTAAAAGCCACGAAACCTGTTATTACACCATTACGCCGTGTTATCCCTTCTATCGGGCCTATTGATACAGCAACAGTTACTATCGCATTTATCTTATCACTTGTTGCTATTGTCTTTAGCTTGTGGATCACCCATACATTGGCCCTTCTCAGTTTTAGTGTTATTCCAATCAGTATTATTCTGTTACTAACCTATGCCGGAAAATTAATTTTCTGGATGATATTGATTAGAGCGATCATGAGCTGGATTAGCCAAGGCCGTAATCCTGTCGACTATTTGTTATATCAATTAACAGAACCATTAATGGCGCCAATCCGTCGCATTATCCCTGCTATGGGTGGGCTTGATTTCTCAGCAATGATTGTCATGTTCATCTTAATTGCGCTGAATTATCTACGTTCTGATATTTCACTGATGATTGATCCAACATTAACAGGCATTCTCTACGCTGTTGGCGTAATGTAATAAGAGCGATTAAAAATGCAAAAGGTTGTTTTAGCTACCGGTAATCCGGGAAAAGTCAATGAACTTGCTGACCTGTTACGTGATTTTGGGATGGATATCGTAGCCCAAACTTCTCTCGGTGTTGAGTCTGCCGAGGAAACAGGATTAACATTTATCGAAAATGCGATTTTAAAAGCTCGCCATGCTTCTCAGCAAACTGGTCTCCCTGCTATTGCGGATGACTCAGGGATCTCCGTTGACGCACTCGGTGGTGCTCCGGGGATCTATTCCGCTCGCTAT
Source organism: Providencia sp. PROV122 (assembly GCF_028482365.1). Lineage (NCBI taxonomy): Bacteria > Pseudomonadati > Pseudomonadota > Gammaproteobacteria > Enterobacterales > Morganellaceae > Providencia > Providencia sp. PROV122. Next base: position 47,995 of record NZ_JAMPQI010000023.1, read on the forward strand.
GCTGGTGAAGAAGCAACGGATGAACAAAACCTGCATAAATTACTCGATGCGATGAAATCGGTGCCTGATGGGGAACGTCAGGCACAATTTAACTGTGTGTTGGTTTACTTACGCCATGCAGAAGACCCAACACCTTTGGTTTTCCATGGACGCTGGCATGGCATCATCACTCATGAACCAAGTGGGCAAGGCGGTTTTGGTTATGATCCTATTTTTTATGTGCCAGAACTGAATTGTACCTCTGCTGAGCTGACGAAATCAGAAAAACAAGCGATTTCACATCGAGGCAAAGCCTTAGCAATGCTATTGGATGCACTCAAGAATGCTTAAGTTGCCACCTCTAAGCCTATATATCCATATTCCTTGGTGTGTACAAAAGTGCCCATATTGTGATTTCAATTCGCATACTCTTAAAGGTGATATCCCCCAGCGAGAGTATGTTGAGCACCTGTTGCACGACTTAGAGATTGATGCGAAATTCATCGGTGATCGCGCCATCAAAACACTATTTATTGGTGGAGGTACACCAAGCTTATTAAGTGCGGAATCCATGCAAGCGCTGATGGATGGTGTACGTCAACGAATTCATCTTGACCCACAAGCTGAAATCACGATGGAAGCTAACCCGGGTACTGTGGAAGCCGATCGTTTTTCAGGCTACCAAAAAGCAGGGATTAACCGGATCTCTATTGGTGTACAGAGCTTTGGCGATGACAAATTGATTACTCTTGGCCGCATCCACGGCGCTGAAGAAGCGAAACGGGCTGCGAAGCTTGCGACACAGCTTAATTTACGTAGTTTTAACTTAGACTTGATGCATGGCTTGCCTTCACAAACTCGTGATGAAGGGTTATCTGACTTGCGCCAAGCAATTGCGCTTTCCCCTCCCCATTTATCTTGGTATCAATTGACTATCGAGCCTAATACACAATTTGGCTCGCGCCCTCCGACCCTGCCCGATGATGATACATTATGGGAAATTTATTCCGAAGGGCATAAGCTGCTCACTGCGGCAGGTTATCAGCAATATGAAACATCGGCTTATGCTAAGCCTGGTTTTCAATGTGAACATAACCTCAACTATTGGCGTTTTGGTGATTATCTCGGTATCGGCTGTGGCGCTCATGGTAAGATCTCATTCACTGATGGACGTATTATGCGTACCATCAAGACTAAGCATCCTCGTGGTTATATGGAGGGGCGCTATTTGCAAAAATCTTACGATGTCGATGCCCAAGATAGGCCGTTCGAATATTTTATGAACCGCTTTCGGTTATTGGAGCCAATGCCCCGAAAAGAATTTAGTGACTATACGGGGTTGCCTGAATCGGTGGTAAGAGACTCACTTAATGAAGCGCTAAATAAAGGCTATATCACTGAAAATGAGCATGAGTGGCAAATTACCAAACATGGCAAATTATTCTTAAACTCATTACTAGAGCTTTTTCTTGATGAAGAGTAATTTATTTTTGCAATAAAAATATCCCTATCCCGCCCCATAAATCACAAAAGCCCGCGGATTAAAGTGCCCCATAAAATTGGGCGCTTTTAACTGGTGCGGGCTTTTTTAGATCACTTATAGTGCTTTAGCGACTGCATCAACTTGTTCTGTTAGACTCACTAAACCACCACCTGACAAATACCATAAATCAGACTGCAAGTATGTGATTTTGCCATTTTTGTAGGCTTTCGTTTCTTGAATATTTTGATCTTCGAAAACGGTTTTATCCAGCTTACCTGCCCCGATCGCTTCACTGCGATCCACGATTAAAATCACATCGGGATCTGCCTGTGCGATGGTTTTCGTATCAACGACACGGCGCTTAGACTTATCCGCTTCTGCTGGCTCTGGTAACTCTGCGCGTTGTGCTTTAACAACATCATAAACAACACTTTGGTTATTTGGGATCAATTTGCCATCGTTATGCAGCAGAACTAACACTTTAGACTGTGATTTTTTCGCTTTTTCTTGGGCTACCGCAATAGATTTATCCAACTGAGCCAGTTGCTCTTCTACCGATTTTTGATTGCCATACAGCTCACCGATTAAATTGATATTCGCTTTCACTGAATCAATGTAATGCTGGCTATTTGTACCTAAATTAATGGTTGGAGCAATTTTAGATAGTTCATCATAAGACTTACCTTGGCGACCAGTGATCACGATCAGATCAGGCTTTAATTCTGCAATTTTTGCAAGATCAGGCTGTTTCATTCCACCTGCATTTTGCACATTAGCAGCAATATTGCCTTTAATGTAAGCAGGCGCATTGCCCATTGGCAGCGCAACGACCTTATCGCCAAGCCCTAATTTTTGCATTGAATCATAAACACCAAAGTCGAATAAAACCACTTTCTGTGGAGCCTTATTCACTTCAGTCTCACCTGACAAATGTTTGATATTCACTTTTTCAGTGCCTTGTGCAATGACGGCGTTAGGGGTAAATGCCGCTGATTCAGCACTCAGTGCATATGGCGCGGAAAAAGAGAGTAAGGAAACAAGTACAGCAGGAATGAATTTTTTCATATTAAACAATACCAGTTAGTCACTAAACCAAACTTGCATTCTAGAGTGAGCCATTAATAAGTCAATCAAATAAGAATCAATTTCATTTTGATTATTATTATTGATAAAAACATCACATTTTTGCTGTGCTAAATAACAAAGAGGCAGAGCCCAAAATAGGCCTCTGCCTCTTAAAAAAGAAGAGAATATCTCTTACTTCAGTGAATTCATTAATGAAATACGTTGCTGTTCAAGGGAAGTCACTTTACCACACACTTGTTGACCAAACTGTTGGAAGCTATTTTCTTGTTTTTTCCACTCAGCTTCGAGGTCTTGCTGAAGCCCACCTAAATTCCCTAAAAGACCTTGCAGCGCTTTACTGCTATCACCGCCAGAGAGCAGTTGCTTACGCCCCATTTCATTAATACTGTCCTGTAATATACCACCTAGACTCTCATTGACCAATTGACGCCCTTGCGTTTCAACTTTGCTCATTGCTTGGTGATGGAAAGCATAACCATCAGGGCGTGTCTCTATGACTTGATTGATCTGACCATTAAGGTCACTTTCTAACTTTGTTAAGCGTTTACGTACATTGCTATCATTACCGATTACTCGGATCACCACTTTATCAAGGGTATTTTTCGAGGCCGATAATTTATTTTGGGTTTCCAATTTGATCCATGGAATATCATTACGGATAGCGGCTTGATAACGAACAGCTTGCTGCCTTTGCTGCTCGGTTACCTCAATTTTTTTGCCATTAAGAGTCACATCACCATTAGGCGTAATATTCAAGTCGCCACTGCGCCCAACCACTTGAACACTTGCTGGGGTCAGAAAGATATCGTCTTTAGGCGTCACTGAACATTTATAATCTGCGGCCTGAGTGCCTGCACTAGCCAATAAAGAAAGAACAATTAAAGTACGGCGTAACATAGTAACTCCTATTAGATCGTTTTACCGATTGATGATATCTAAAACACCGAACGACCAATGCGTTTTGATAATAATTCAAGAGCTGCGCAACCCACCAGCGAGTTCCCCGCCGAATCTAATTCAGGTGCCCATACCGCAACAGAAAACTGGTTCGGTACGACACAAACGATCCCACCGCCAACCCCTGATTTACCAGGCATGCCAATACGAAAGGCAAATTCACCAGAACCATCATACATCCCACAAGTCATCATTAAGGCATTAATTTGCCGCGACTGTAGTGGCGTAATAATAGGGTCGATAGAGCAAGATGACATCCCTTGTGATGTTAAGTAAGAGAAGCAGCGTGCCAGCTCTACACAGCTCATACTTAGAGAACAATAATGAAAGTAAGTTTCGAGAACTGTAAGGACATTATTCTCAAAATTACCAAATGATTTCATCAAAAAGGCAATGGCGGCATTACGGCTGGCATGTTCAAGTTCCGAACGCGCAACCGCAATGTCGTAGCTAATATCTGGCTCGCAAGCAAGTTTTCGGACAAACTCTAGCATGCGTTGCTTGGGCGCACTTAAACGTGATTGCAGCATATCTGTAATCACAATCGCTCCCGCATTAATAAAAGGGTTACGCGGAATACCTTTTTCCATTTCAAGCTGGATCAAGGAGTTAAATGGTAATCCTGATGGCTCTTTCCCGACGCGTCGCCAAATTTCATCTTCTTCATAACGCGTCATCGCTAAGGTCAGGCTCAGTACTTTTGAAATTGATTGGATAGAAAAACGTGTCTGAGCATCTCCCGCCATAAAAATTTCACCGTCAGCAGTATGCACCGCAATCCCCAATTGATGAGGAGGGACATTCGCGAGAGCAGGAATATAATCTGCGACCGCGCCTTGACCAATTAAAGGCCGTACTTGGTCTAAGATATCGTTTAGTAGTTGATTAGAAAATAGACGGCTCACTGTACTTCACTCCAGAAAACAAAGGCATCCTAAAAGGATGCCTTTGGTCGTAATGACCATTAGAGTTCGTAAAACAAATAAGAAACCCAATAAATCGATTACCGACTTAAGAAATTATTCCCACCAAACATCAAATAGCTCTGAAACAACGATATCTTTCATGCCTTTTGATTTTAGCCAGTTTTCGACAATGGTACGGTGTTCTTCAGTACATTTACCGATTTTTTGCAGGCAAACAATACCTTCCCAGCTCATATAACCACTTGCTTCAAACGCTAAGCCATTAGGTTCAATTGCTTCAGCAATCAATGCATCAACGGTACGATCGACTTCTTCGATAGGCGTACCTTCTTCAAAGCTCCATTTTACAATGAACCCTAACTCTTGGAATTCATCAATACGTAGTTTTTTACGTAAACGACGACTGCGTTGTTGCTTAGCCATTATTTTGTCCTCTCAAACATTAAATCCCATACACCGTGCCCCAACCGCTGGCCGCGTTTTTCAAATTTTGTTTCAGGTCGTGTTTCAGGCCGAGGTACATAATCCCCTGATGCAGATAAGTTTTTATACCCATCTGCATGGCTCATCACTTCCAACATATGTTCCGCATATGGCTCCCAATCCGTCGCCATATGAAAAACACCGCCCTTCACCAGTTTAGCGCGAATTTTATCGGCAAAAGGCCCTTGCACAATACGGCGCTTGTTATGTTTTGCCTTATGCCATGGATCTGGGAAAAATAGCTGAACCATAGATAAACTTTCATCGGGGATCATACGGTCCAACACTTCAATTGCGTCATGACACATGACACGTAAATTTGTCACATTTTCTTCTTTTGCGGAAGCAAGGCATGCTCCAACACCAGGCGCATGGACTTCAATCCCTAGAAAGTTTTTTTCAGGATTTTGTGAGGCCATTGTGACTAAAGAGGCCCCCATACCAAACCCTATCTCAAGTACAACAGGATTTTGGTTATTAAAAATTGCGGCAAAATCTAAAGGCTGTGCAACAAAATCGATCCCCATCGTTGCCCATTCACTTTGTAGCGCATCTTCTTGGCGTTGCGTCAAACGTCCTTGACGACGGACAAAGCTGCGAACGCGGCGCATAACCCGCCCTTCTTCATTATATTCTGGGGAGATGACGTTATTGATCATAATATAAAAATTCTACGAATTGATTGCCTAATCAAGTAAATAAGCGAAAATGACTACCCTTGCCGACTATTTTCAACAAGTTAGTAAAACGATTAATAATACAAACTTCACATGAAAGTGCAGGGAGTTTATCAAAACTCATCCAAGGTTGCAGGTGAAAATTGGATAACTTTACACTCCAGCACACAATAAGCGGTTTACAGCTTGTCCGGTCTATGTTGCAATCCTGACTATCTCTGATTTTAATAGAATTACCGATAAAAATAATATACTCAATGGAAGCTCAACAATTTTCGCTCGCCGTGCTTAATTGGTATCACCAATATGGCCGGAAAACTTTGCCGTGGCAAAAAGAAAAAACGTCATACCATGTCTGGCTCTCGGAAGTCATGCTACAACAAACTCAAGTCAGTACGGTTATTCCCTATTTCGAAAAATTTATTCGCCGTTTTCCCGATGTAAAAGACCTCGCGAATGCCCCCTTAGATGAAGTATTACATCTATGGACGGGGCTGGGCTATTACGCACGCGCTCGCAATTTGCATAAGGCCGCAAAAGTCATAGCAGAACGTTTCAATGGGCAGTTTCCAACTACATTCGATGATGTTGTGGCCCTTCCTGGTGTTGGTCGCTCTACAGCAGGCGCTATTTTGTCGTTATCACAACAACAGCACTATCCAATATTAGATGGTAATGTTAAACGCGTGCTCGCTCGCTGCTATGCCATCGAAGGATGGCCAGGGAAAAAAGAGGTCGAAAATCGCTTATGGGATATCAGTACTGAGGTTACCCCTAAAGAAGGCGTCCAGTTCTTTAATCAGGCTATGATGGATTTAGGTGCTATGGTATGCACCCGTAGTAAACCGAAATGCGAACTTTGCCCCCTGCATTTAGGTTGCATAGCCTATGCTAACCACTCATGGCAGGATTACCCCGGTAAAAAGCCGAAACAAAAGATCCCTGAAAAGACAGCTTGGTTTCTAATTATGCAGCAAGGCGATCTCGTTTGGCTTGAACAGCGACCACCTTCAGGTATTTGGGGAGGGCTATTTGCCTTCCCTCAATTTGAAACCCAAGAGCAAATGAATGCGTGGCTTTCTCAATCCGGTATTCAACATGATACGCCAGAACAATTAATTGCGTTTCGCCACACATTCAGCCATTTTCATCTGGATATTATTCCTGTTAAAGTTAATATTCAGGCATTTACTTCAGCCATGGATGAAGGTAAAGGACTTTGGTATAACTTAAATCTCGGTGCAACAATCGGCCTCGCTGCGCCGGTTGAAAGCTTACTTCAACAGCTTGCCGTGCCGCCTGATATTCTGAGGAAAAAATAATGAGTAAAACAATTTTTTGTACTTTTTTACAACGTGACGCTGAGGGGCAAGATTTTCAGCTCTATCCGGGTGAGCTAGGAAAGCGCATTTTTAATGAGATTTCGAAAGAGGCTTGGGGTCAGTGGATGGCAAAACAAACCATGCTGATTAATGAGAAAAAGCTCAATACCATGAACCCTGATGACCGTAAAATGCTAGAGCAAGAAATGGTTAAGTTCCTATTTGAGGGACACGATATTCATATCGACGGCTACACACCTGAAAAATAATTGATTGGTCTACCTATCTTAGGTAGACCATGAGCTTGAATACTGTGGAATGTATGAAAAAACTGTTAGCCTTAACGCTGCTGGTGCCTCTTCTTATCTCCTGCTCCAGCAATAAAGAGTCTGATTTTAATCCTAACTATGTGAAAGACACCAATGGGTTCGATATCCTTATGGGGCAATTTGCCCACAATATCGAAAATATCTGGGGGATCAAAGAAGTTCTCATTGCAGGCCCTAAAGATTATGTTAAGTATACCGATGAGTATCGTACCCGTAGTCATATCAACTTTGATGCTGGGACGATTACAGTAGAAACCATCTCCGCCGTAGAGCCTTCAGAACATTTGAAAAAGGCTATCATCACTACCCTATTAATGGGTGATGACCCAAATTCTATCGATTTGTATTCTGATATTAATGATATACCTCACAGCCAAGAGCCTTTTCTATTTGGGCAGGTATTAGATAACACAGGTGAACCCATTCGTTGGGAATGGCGCGCAAATAAATACGCTGAATACCTTGTTAATAATAAGTTGCAGCGCCGGCAATCAGGTATGAATGTCATTTGGTCTGTGACCATGCAACTGGTTCCTAACCACCTTGATAAACGCGCTCATAAGTACCTTCCTTTTATCAGGAAGGCATCGGCTAAATATGGGGTTGATGAGTCACTTATTTTAGCCATTATGCAAATCGAATCGAGCTTTAACCCCTACGCGGTAAGTCGTTCCGATGCGTTAGGCTTGATGCAAATCATGCCAAATACCGCGGGTAAAGATGTTTTCCGTTCGCAAGGTAAGTCAGGGGTTCCGAGCCGTAGTTACCTTTTCGATCCTGAAAAAAATATTGATACGGGAACTGCTTATTTGGCAATTTTACAAAATAGCTATTTAGGTGATATTCAAAACCCAGTGTCACGCCGTTATGCCGTAATAACCGCTTATAACGGTGGTGCTGGTAGCGTCCTTAGAGTCTTCCACAGCGATAAAAAAGTGGCTGCACAGAAGATCAATCAGCTCGCCCCTGGCGAAGTTTATCAAACGCTATCAACAAAGCATCCTGCTGCCGAATCGCGTAATTATCTGATAAAAGTCGATAAGGCTCAGAAGAATTACCGTCTCTAAAGGCGATTAATATTAGTACAAAAAGCACTCGTTTCAGTATATAACTGGCGAGTGTTTTTTATTTTATCGTCTTTTTATTAGCCTTACTGTTCAATAATCAGCTAACCTGTTGAAAAAAAGCGCATACGAAATAAAGTTTTTCGAATGTTCCTTGACTCCAACTGTGAAATCAGGTTTAATACGCCTCGTTGCCCGGATAGCTCAGTCGGTAGAGCAGGGGATTGAAAATCCCCGTGTCCTTGGTTCGATTCCGAGTCCGGGCACCACCTTATTATCAACAGACGTCAACCGACGTCTGTTTTTGTTTGTAAAGCCCGCTAAAATCAACACTCTCCCAAAGTTTCAACTCAACTGAATTCTACTCGATTCTACCCACATCAACCCCATTGCGTGGGTACAATTGCGGGTATACACTAGTTCGATAGAATTTTGTACCCACTTTATCTTTCAGGAAGCTCACTATGGCACTGACTGACGCTAAAATTCGGGCGGCTAAACCCGATGTGAAATCCTATAAATTAACCGATGGTTCAGGATTGCACTTATTGGTTCACACTAATGGTTCTAAGTACTGGCGATTACGCTATCGCCACTTAGGTAAAGAGAAAACCTTAGCATTGGGTTTATACCCTGATGTCTCTTTATCAGAGGCGCGTTTAAAACGTGATGAAGCAAGAAAATTGATTGCTGACGGTATTGACCCGTGCGAACAAAAACGTGTGGCTAAAGCAGCTTCTGATGCAAATCTCTCTTTTGAAACCATCGCAAGACAATGGCATGCCAGCAATAAAAAATGGTCTGAATCACACAGTGAAAAGGTTTTAAAGAGTTTGGAGTCGCATGTCTTTCCTTATATTGGATTACGCGATATCACTACCCTCAAAACCCCTGACCTGCTTATTCCTATCCGTGCAGCAGAAAGTAAAGAGATTTATGAGATAGCTGCGCGTTTACAGCAACGTATTTCTGCTGTCATGCGTTATGCGGTGCAATCCGGTATTATTGGCTATAACCCTGCTATTGATACCGCAGGGGCTGTAACGACTGTACAACGCCAACACCGTCCAGCTCTTAATCTTGATCGTCTACCTGAACTCATTGCCCGTATCGATGCTTATAAAGGGCAGCCCGTCACTCGCCTAGCCGTGATGTTAAATTTATTAGTGTTTATTAGGTCAAGCGAACTTCGTTATGCGCGTTGGTCTGAAATTGACTTCGATAAAGCCTTATGGACTATTCCTGCTCAGCGAAAGCCTATACCCGGCGTTAAATTCTCTCACAGAGGCGCTAAAATGCGCACTCCGCATTTAGTTCCCCTTAGCCACCAAGCCATCACTATACTGAAAGAAATTTGGACATGGACAGGTGAGCATGAATTGATCCTAACGGGCGCTCATAATTCTTTTAAACCCATGAGTGAAAATACCGTCAATAAAGCCTTACGAGTCATGGGCTATGATACGAAGACTGAAATTTGTGGGCACGGTTTTAGAACGATGGCGTGTAGTTCATTAGTTGAATCAGGTTTATGGTCGAAGGATGCAGTAGAAAGGCAAATGAGCCACCAAGAACGTAACTCAGTGAGGGCTGCTTATATTCATAAGGCAGAACATATAGATCAACGCCGATTAATGGTGCAGTGGTGGGCGGATTATTTGGATGCTAATCGGGAACATACGATTTCGCCATTCGACTTTGCAAAGTTGAATAATCCAATGAATCACTAAAACTTTAGCCATGTCATATAGGAGATCCATTTTCAATACGAGGAGTCGAATACTACGGTAGTATGCCGACTATATCGATTCATTGAGAAATAGTGGCAATATTGTTCATGGGAATTTTCATCGTCAAAACGCATGATAACTCA
>NZ_JAMPQI010000024.1:0-61750 GCF_028482365.1 Providencia sp. PROV122
AAAAACTTTGGTATGGAAGCCACCTTTGTGCTTGATAACAATGCACCAGCGACTTTTGATGGCGGCTATGAAAAAAAATCAGGAGATATAAATGAGCAGTTAATATTATTTCCGTTGATTAGCGAGCGATTTATAGGGGGGCATGTCAAACAATTTTGGTTAATAGCTAAATATGAAACTATGACCTATAAAGTAATAAACACTCAAAATATCAATATAAATATTGATTATAGATCTAACATAAAAAGTTACTGGGTTGGGGCAAAAAAGAAAGGCGAAGATTCTTTTTTAAAGTATCCAAATGGCGATGTTATTCTTAATTCTGAAGTTGAACCTGAGTATAAAAAACTACTTGAAATATCAGAATCCATGATCCAAAAATAAAAACACTAACTTATACACATTATATGGATGTAATATTTTTATATGAAATGTAAAACACTCCCCATTATTATCTCTTTGCTTTCTTTGTTGTTTATGTCTGATGCACTTGCTTTAAAAACGTGCTCAAATGAGCAGAGAAATATTAACAAACAGAACGCTTATATAATTACCGGTGATATTTTTTATGGTCCCGTAAAATCTGTAAAAACCATACACACGAGACCTGAAAATAAATACGGTAAAACCGATAATGGAACAAGAGTATATCAATTCTCAGATTGTAATGAGCTGACTGAATTCAGCTGGGAATCTCAAAGAGTCATATCACCGTCGGATTCTGTAATCTTTGTTTCAGACGGGGAATTAATTGGCAGTAATCCTTACCATGTTAAAGCTGTCTCTGACTTCAGTGCCTCCAGTAACTCCAGCTATACCAATGCAACTTATTTTATTACACTGATAGCAATGGGCGGATTATCAAAAATGAGGAAATAGTTCTGACTAAAAATAGAGTCTTTTCTGATGCCGATGAAGAAAATAAACGCCGTGAATTGTCAGAAAATTCAGACGATACTTTTTCTGTTTCAGTTATTAACTGGAATAATGGACTTATTAATAACAGGGTTGGTGAGCAATATGGCGCAAAAATAGCATTTCAATATAACTATAATCATCTGAATAAACTGGAAAGTGTTATTGATTCTGAGTCTGATAAACCTGTGAATGTCTTTTTACAAAAGATAAAATATTACTATGATTCAAAAGGCTTTCCCAATGAAACGGTGTCAGAGTTGTATAAAAATGGTCAGCTTTACAGCTTTGATACGATAAAATGTCAGGAAAAAGATTTACATGGAAATTGTTTGATGACAACCACTACTACGACCAAGACAAAATTTAAGCCTGAGATCACAAAAACCACACAATATATCTATACCTATTACTAAGTATTCATTTGAGTGATGGATACGGTCACCAGTGTCCCTTTTGATATCAATATGGATAATTGGCTCTTTGATATATACAGCCCATTGGGGACTATGAAAGTCTGGACTTGGGCTGACGCTGATAATGTGGATACGTCAAAATTGCTTGGTAATTACACTTAAACACTGGCTTTTCCAATAAATTAAATACCGTAAATAATCCCCACCGTCCTCTTGTAGCCCATGCACCAAGGGGGTCATGCTTTTATGGGGTAAATCAGGCCACTCACCAACTCCTCTTGTCTGATGAATATTTTCCTCACTTAGACTTTCCCAGCCAGTCTCATTCGGCACCCATAAACCTTGCCACTCTTCTTGTGCTATACGAGGAAGTTTCCAACAAGGCTGATAACTAATTCGCCCATGTTGTCGTAACACGTCCAATGGAGTTTCAGGACGCAGTGTGGCAAGGAAACGGTAAAAACTGGCGTTGTTGCGGAGTGTATCCTGATAAATGTCATTGCTGTGGGTATCAATCAAGTATTCAAACGGTGAAACAGATTTCAATATATTGGCTGTACCGCCTTCAATAATGGAGTTATATAAACGAGGTATGCAGTTACATCCTCAAACCCAAGAAAAATTGGATTTAATTAATAAAACTGCAATGTATTTAATTGGAACTGGATTTAGAGAATATAAAAAAATTGGCTGTTTATTTTTTGGAGTTGCATAATGAATGCTATGATAAAATAAAGCATGATTTTTCTTTGGTCGAAAGCATGGTAGATTTAGTATTAAGGGAATTAAATAGATTTGGTTATAAACTAGAAAAAATGAAAAAAGTAGAGTCTAGTTTACATGATCATACCCATGTAATTTATGCAACTGCATGCGATTATTTTGTTTGTAGGGATAAGCGTCTTATAGATAAAGCTAAAGCAACATACAAGTACCTAGGTGTTAATATTCAAGTTGTGGATGGCAATGAGAGTGAATGGTGGAAGAAATTATCGTTTTAATAGGGTAATTTTGCATGGAGTCATTTTTAGGTAGTAATCTTATTTTGAAAGCCAAAGTGAGAATGTGCTAATGGTAATTAATTTGACTGTTCAAGTATGCCTGTTTTGATTTTTTTATTTTCACAAATGTATATTTTTAAGGACTCATGAATATGAAAGAAAAAAATAAAAAATCACTTATTGGATGATGCCCTTAAAGAGTTAAGTTGTAGTGGTATATACTGGAATGGGTCTATATCTCGGATGCATCGAGGATATTTATTAGAATTATTAAATGAACATGCTTTTACAGTAAGAATGTCAGAAGTTCCTCCCCATTGGGAACATGTTTTTTATACGTCAAAGTATTCATATAATGAAGTATTAAAGATAGCCAAGGATAGAGCTAAAAACAGTGGTTTTTAAATTGATATCTAGCTTTAAGGTTATAGTTTCGCCATAAGATCTATGTTGCCATATAAACCAACGATGATAAAATGCACTATCGCCCGTTTGATGTGAGACTACCATGAAAAAGAATGAATTAATTCAAGCAACAAGGCCAACTCGTACTCAACTCATTCGATCGGTAGCAACCTCTACAGCGATTGAAACAGGGCAGGACTCCCGTCGCCTTGAAGAAGAGATGAAAGCTAAGCGTGAGAAGTTCGGGCATTTGAAACTGGCGATTTAGTTCGCTTTCAAGGTTTCATTAACCCAATATTTCATGGGTTCATAGTTAAGGTTTAGCCCTGCGTGGATTGCTGCAATGTATTGCTCGGGTTGTTGAGTCCAACTTTCGTAGTCTAACGGTTGAAACCCAGCTTGTACCGCCATCACATCGGCGAGTAAGCGCGATAAGCGCCCATTTCCTTCCCTAAACGGATGTATCAGAATTAACTCCACATGCACTGTGGCAATAGCTTCTATGACCTGTTCTCGGCTCATATTGGTGCAAGGCGTGTACTTCGCTAGATACTCTTTTTCAAATTGAGCAAGTAACTTTGCAACACGACCCGCAGGGGCAAACATAAAACCACCCTTGCTAATATTCACTGTGCGTAATTGACCAGCCCACTCGTAAACATTCCCTAACCATTGGCGGTGCCAACGCTGAATAAGAGATACAGTAATTTGCTCAGTGGGGAATTGTTCTTCAAAAATGACTTGATACAGTTTTTCTAACAGGACAAGCTCTGCGTCATTGATATCATCAACGTTTGAAAGTCCTAGCTTGTTAGCCAGTACCTCTTCATCAGAGCCGTCAGCAAATTTTCCTTCGCTGTTAGATACATCATATCTATTCATTTAAGCGTGTTCTTTTGGTGTGGGTATGAATTTTGTACGTTATCATGCTAAAAACATCAAATAAATAATAACTACCTATAAATCAACGGATTAATTAAGTGTAGGTTAAATTATAGGTTTTTCTAAAAAATTCATAAATATCGTTATATTTCAAAGCTAACACACCCATGCATCATGGTTTTAATTCAAAATTGGCTCGTTTTACCCAAATATCAAGTTTATCAGCCCAATCTTGCATCATGATTTTGCGCTCTTCAAGATAAGTTGCATGGTTATATGAATGTCTAACACTATTTGAGTCCATATGGGCTAACTGTGCTTCGATAGCATCAGGTCTATATCCAAGCTCATTTAATCGTGTGCTGCCTGTTGTGCGTGTCGCATGAGGGCTATATATAGCACTCCAACCTCTCGTTTTAAGAAATTGCCTTAGTGAGTTGGTAGACATCGGTTTTATGACAAGAATCCCGACCGGGAAATAAATGTTTACGGCTACCAGTAAAACCATAAAGAGATTTTAGAATCGCAATAGCTTGTGTAGGTAGAGGAACAATATGTTCTCTTCATGCTTTCATTCGCTCAGCTGGAATTGTCCAAAGTGCATTATCAAGATCGAATTCAGACCATTCAGCCTCAGCGACTTCAGATGGACGAGAAAGCGTCCACCACATTAACCACATACAATAGTTTAGTTGAAAGGTGCCACGGCTATTATCAAAGTTATTGAGTAATTGACCTATTTGATCTGTAGTGAGGGCTTTTTTATGTTGAGTTTTGTTTGCTGGGAGAGCTTTTCTTATTGCCCATACAGGATCGCTATCAGCTCTTAATGTGGCAACAGCAAATTCAAAAATCGAGGATATCGTCCGTTTAGCTTCAGCAGCAACTGTTGGAGCACCTCTTTGAACTTCACGCTGCAATATTTTGAGAATATGGTGAGATGTAATTTCTCTTATTGGTCATTGCCGATAGAAGGAAATACAATGCGCTCCAACATATCAAGGCGACGGTATTTTGTCACATCAGCCTAATCTTTCATTTCAACCATTCTTTTGAGATGATTTGAAATATATTTGCAGATTCGTTCGCTTTTCTGATCTTGTCTAGTTGCTTAGCTTGTGTTGGATTAATTCCTTCTGATACGAGTTTTCTGGCATCATCACATTTAGATCTGGCTTCAGCTAGTGTTATTAATGGGGAGTGACCTAATGCAAGCATGCTTGATTTTCCATTTAGTTGAAAACGGAATCGCCATGTTTTTTTACCATTAGGTTTCATTTTAAGGTACAAACCGTTGAATTCATTGATACGATAAAGTTTTTCTTTAGGTTTTGCAGTTCTGCATTTTGTATCAGTAAGCATAATAAGTTCAACTAGTTATGTAAGTTGATATTATTATACTCACTTAAAAAGGGAGGATAAATAAGTTGTACCCAGTTACATACTCATTTAGTCACGAGCTTTTATGAAACTTAATGAGGCATAAAAAAGCATAAAACCCAGTTAATATCATGAATTTTATGCTGTTTTATTATGATTTGATACTTTGTGAAATAATATAAGGCTAAAGCGCAGGCTTACACATTAAACAAGAAGTTCAGCACATCGCCATCTTGAACAATGTAATCTTTACCTTCTGCACGCATTCTACCGGCTTCTTTAGCGCCTTGCTCACCGCGGTATTTAATAAAATCATCAAATGCGATAGTTTGAGCTCGAATAAAGCCTTTCTCAAAGTCAGTATGGATCTTACCGGCGGCTTGTGGGGCTGTTGCACCGACAGGGATCGTCCATGCGCGAACTTCTTTCACGCCAGCAGTAAAATAAGTTTGTAGGTTCAATAACTGATAACCTGCACGGATCACGCGGTTTAAACCAGGCTCTTCAATGCCAAGATCTGCCATAAACT
Source organism: Providencia sp. PROV122 (assembly GCF_028482365.1). Classification (NCBI taxonomy): domain Bacteria; kingdom Pseudomonadati; phylum Pseudomonadota; class Gammaproteobacteria; order Enterobacterales; family Morganellaceae; genus Providencia; species Providencia sp. PROV122. The sequence continues at coordinate 5,529 of NZ_JAMPQI010000024.1, forward strand.
CATCACGCTCCTCATCTTCCAATTCAGCGATATCTGATTCGATAGCGGCACAAACAGGAACGACGACAGAACCTTCTGATTCAGCAATTTTATTTACCGTATCTAAATAAGGATTATTTTCAAAGCCATCTTCATTAACATTCGCAATATACATTGTTGGTTTGAGTGTTAAGAAACTTAAATAACGGATCAGTGCTTTTTCTTCTGCGCTAAGATCTAAAGTACGCAGCATGCCTGCGTTTTCAAGATGGGGTAAGCACTTCTCTAATACTTCTAATTCTGCTTTAGCATCTTTATCGCCACCTTTTGCACGCTTTTGTATGCGATGTATTGCGCGTTCACAGGTATCAAGGTCAGCGAGCGCTAATTCGGTATTGATAACCTCAATGTCCTCAGCAGGGTTAACTTGACCTGCCACATGGATGATATTGTCGTTTTCAAAGCAACGCACTACGTGGCCGATAGCTTCCGTTTCACGGATATTAGTCAGGAACTGGTTACCTAAACCTTCTCCTTTTGAGGCGCCTTTGACTAAACCCGCGATATCAACGAATTCCATCGTAGTTGGTAGAATACGTTGTGGCTTTACAATCTCAGCCAACTGGTCAAGACGTGGGTCTGGCATTGGCACAACGCCCGTATTCGGCTCAATTGTACAAAAAGGGAAGTTGGCTGCTTCGATGCCGGCTTTGGTCAACGCATTAAACAGTGTAGATTTACCCACGTTAGGCAGACCAACGATACCGCATTTAAAACCCATATGTTTCTCACCTTAAAAATAGCAAGGGGCAGGCGAGCGCTGCTCCTGAATGTTAGAAAATTGGCGCTGATTATACACAAAAAGTTGTTTTTGATGAAATGAACTCTTTACGTACACTGATTTTACGCTGTTGCTTTAAAACTATGTAGGCGATTTATCGCTTTATCCATCCCATCACTAAGTAAGATATCTGTGCACCTTAAGGACTCATCAATCGCTTCATCGATGAGTTTTTGCTCAGATGCAGGTGGTTTGCCTAAAACAAAACCAACAACTTTGTTTTTATCGCCTGGATGACCAATACCTATGCGTAAACGATAAAAGTTTGGGTTATTACTAAACTTGTTTTGAATATCCTTAAGACCGTTATGCCCACCATTACTGCCGCCTAATTTCATTTTTGCAACACCGGGGGGTAAATCTAATTCATCATGCGCGACTAAAATTTCATCAGGGTTAATGCGATAGAAGTTAGCAACAGCCAGAACCGATTTACCACTCAAATTCATAAAGGTGGTTGGAACAAGTAACCGAACATCGTTGCCATTAAGGTTGATACGGGCGGTATAACCAAAAAATTTTGCTTCTTCTTTTAAAGATTGGTTATGGCGTTCGGCAAGTAAGTCAACATACCATGCTCCAGCATTATGACGAGTTTGGGCGTATTCAGCACCTGGGTTGGCGAGGCCAACAATTAGTTTTATTTTGCTCACGGCTAATTATTCACTGTCAGTTAAGTCAAAAAATTATATCTAGTTTACCTTGTGATAGGGGGGATGTACAAAATTGAAATAGGGCAATGGGGTGTTTATTTAGTTTCGTATGAAACTATTCGGGAAAAATATTTTTAAAAAAAGCATCTTTTGTACAGAAATTATGGGAAAAGTCTCACCATGTGATAGCCATCGCAAACAATTTTACTTATTACACTATAATAATCATATAACAATATAATTTTTTCGAATATTTCAATTATGCTTTGCTTATCAGTCTACTGAGATAGGAGGTAGATATGAAACGTAAAACAGCAGTTTTGGTTGGTAATATTTTGATGGCGTTAGGGCTAATCGTTATGATAGGAAGTATTGCACTGAACCTATCTTCCCATATATTTAGTCTCAATTTACCGGACATGATCACAATGGGCTCCTTGTTTGGCATCTTTGTTGGTGCGATGATCTGGTTAACTGGAGCGAGAATTGGCGGTAGAGAAAAAATTGCTGACCGGTTACTGGCTAATAAAACATTATCCACATTCAAATAAAGATAACCATCGTTATCCATAATATTTGTTTTTAATTTATGTGGACTAACAATATTAGTTGATCTTATTTAGCAACGAAGGGTGATTTCATATTTTAGATAATCACTCTTTTGTTTTTTTATTTATCTCTAACTCTCTCTTCTTTCGTGCGTATTTTATCACCATGGTAATATGAAAAATTAAGCCAACGAGGTTACCTGTAGGCTATGGTGAGTAAAAATGAATGGATAAATAAAGCCCCTACGGTTGATATTCAACCGTAGGGGCGCTACTTAAATTATGACATTTCTTTGATTTTCAAAGCAATATAGAAAAACGAGATATTGCTACCTCGTTAATTAATTCTTAGTGCTCGAACATCGCAGAAATTGACTCTTCATTGCTAATACGGCGAATTGCTTCGGCCAGCATGCCTGAAAGTGTCAGCGTGCGAACTTTGTTCAATGCTTTAATTTCAGGTGAAAGAGGGATTGTGTCACAAACAATGACTTCATCAATGACTGAATTTTTGATGTTGTCTACGGCATTACCTGAGAAAATCGGGTGAGTTGCGTATGCAAATACGCGTTTTGCACCACGCTCTTTCAGAGCTTCAGCCGCTTTACACAGCGTGCCACCAGTATCTATCATATCGTCGACTAAAATGCAGTCACGACCAGAAACATCACCAATGATGTGCATCACTTGGGAAACGTTCGCACGAGGACGACGTTTATCGATGATTGCCATATCAGTGTCATTTAACAGTTTCGCAATTGCTCTAGCACGGACGACGCCGCCGATGTCTGGAGATACAACGATTGGGTTTTCCAAATCTTTCTGCAACATATCTTCCAGAAGAATAGGGCTACCGAATACGTTATCAACAGGAACATCAAAGAAGCCCTGGATCTGCTCAGCGTGTAGGTCAACGGTGAGAACACGGTCAACACCTACACTGGACAGAAAATCGGCAACAACTTTAGCGGTGATTGGTACACGGGCAGAACGTACGCGACGATCCTGTCTAGCATAACCGAAGTAAGGGATAACAGCGGTAATACGACCAGCAGATGCACGGCGCAGCGCATCGACCATAACAACCAGTTCCATCAGGTTATCATTGGTTGGTGCACAGGTTGACTGGATGATAAAGATATCACCACCGCGAACATTTTCATTAATTTGAACACTGACTTCGCCGTCGCTAAAACGACCAACAGCCGCGTCTCCAAGATTAGTGTAAAGGCGGTTAGCAACACGTTGTGCTAGTTCCGGTGTAGCGTTACCAGCAAAAAGCTTCATATCGGGCACGAGAAAAACCTCAGGCTTGCGTCCAGAGAGATATTGTTGACCAATAACCGATGCTAAATCGTTATTATTGGTGCAATACACGGGTTATCCCAGCGCGGAATTTGTGCAACGGCGATTCGTTCACCCCTTGAGCGACGAAACCATGCACCCACGATGGGGCTTTATTTAACACCTTAAGGGCATCCGCTTGTGTTTCAAATTCAGAAAAAACACAAGCACCTGTCCCTGTAAGGCGAGACGGGGCATATTCTAACAGCCAAGAAACGAGCTGTTCAACCTCACGAAAACGTTTTCTTGCAATTGGTTCGCAATCATTTGCGTACGGAGCCAGTAATAATGCGGCTAGTGAGCGTTTTGGAGAATTTCGATTTAATTGCGGATCTGTGAAGATCATCGGAGTTGAGATTTCAATTCCTGGATGTGCAACCAGATACCATTTCTCTTTAGGCGAGGCTGGAGTCAAAATTTCACCTATTCCTTCCGCAAAAGCGGCATGGCCTCGCACAAAAACGGGAACGTCTGCTCCAAGGCTTTTACCTAGCTCCGCTAACACGTCATCACTCACTGCTGTTCCCCAGTGAGTATTTAATGCAATAAGTGTGGTGGCCGCATTGGAAGAGCCTCCACCGATACCGCCGCCCATTGGCAATATTTTATTGATTTTGATATCTGCCCCGAGAGGTTCTGAATAGCCTAAAGTATCACGGCAGTAGTGTTGTAATAATTTTGCGGCTTTGACGATTAAGTTTTGTTCTGGTTCTACTCCCTCCATTGGCGTGAGTAGATTGATGTGATCGTCTGCCCGCGTGGTGATGGTAATGTCGTCACCGTAATCAAGAAATTGAAACAGTGTTTGTAATTCGTGATAGCCGTCTGCTCGACGGCCTGTGATATAGAGAAAAAGGTTCAATTTAGCAGGGGAAGGCCATGTTAACGTCATTTTTGTAAAGTCCAGCTATCCATTTTTAGCTTAATTAGGCGCGAACCCTGACGTAATTCAAGGTTGCTTGGTAACATTGGAGTGGTATTCATATTGTAAGAAAGATAGTTAAGCTGCCACTTTTCACCATTGGTTTGCTGTAATGTTACAGATTTTAGGAGGTGGTTTTTATCCAGCGTAAATTGTGTTGCGCGCCCAGGTGAGCCAGTTAACCAAGCGGTCAGGTCCTCAAGCGGGATCTCCATGCCAGTAAGTTGATAAATCAGCTCGGAAGGAACATCACTCATATGCGTTTGCCCATCTTTTGTGGTTAAACGCGCTAAATCAGGTTCAACGGTGAGCTCTAACTCGCGGCTGCCGAGTGGGTTTGTCAACAATAAACGATATTTTTCAGGTGTATACTGCTGCCAGAAGAATTTAGCATAGGTTTTACTACCATCAAATTCATAGGCAAAAGAACCGCGAGTTTGATAATTGCGAAGTGCGTTGACTTCTTGTAAATGGGTTTTCCATTGTGGATCAGACGCGGAACCTGTACCAGACGTTGTTGTTTGTTGAGTGGTCACACAAGCCGTCAGCAATAAGCAAGAAAGCGGCAATAAACGCCAAAAACGCTTTGCGGTGGAAGGAGCGAAACAAGACCAAGTAGTGAACAGTTGCATAGCGACTCTCAAAAATCATTGAGTAAAAAGTAAATAGGTTTTATCAAAGCTGATACCCACTGAAGTGTAACGTGTTATTGCAATTTAGAAAAATGACTCACTGGATAATATGGTGCGACAGTGGGCAAAATATTGCGTTAAAACAGCTAAATGATCAATCGGATTGAAGAAGTTTTGCCTATTTATACAATTGGTCAATGAGTATCGATAGTTTGATTCATCAGTTGACAGATGACAATCGCAGCATATCTCATTGATATTGATAATTTCTTAATAAGTATAATAAAAAAGGGTACATCTCCGATATAAAGCGGTGTAGAATAGCAATACTAATAGTGTTGAATTCGGCTAAATCGTCAGCAGTTTTCTATGGAAAAAGTTTGGTAGTGATCATCTTTATGGTTTTCATTATTCGCGGGGCATAGAAAGCGGGGCGGAGATCATCTACAATAGTCGATAAACAAATAACAGTAGTGTGGTTATACTACTGGATAAATAATTAGCAATGTGAGCAATGTAGTTAAGCACAATGACCCTATTAGCCCTAGGCATTAATCATAAAACGGCGCCAGTAGCCCTTCGTGAACGGGTGGCTTTTGGACCAGAAAAAATCGACCATGCTCTTGAGGAGTTGCTTAAGCAACCTCAGGTGAGCGGTGGCGTTGTGCTGTCGACCTGTAATAGAACTGAGTTGTATTTGAGCCTTGAATCACAAGAACAAGCTCAAGAACAGCTTATCCAGTGGTTATGCAAGTTTCACAATATTACAGATAAAGATTTAAAACCGAGTCTGTACTGGCATGAAGGTGACCGAGCAGTCAGTCACCTTATGCGGGTTGCAAGTGGGTTGGATTCTTTAGTTTTAGGTGAACCGCAAATCCTTGGGCAGGTTAAAAAAGCGTTCGCCCTTTCTCAAGACAACCATTCTTTGTCGAGCGAATTAGAGCGTTTATTTCAAAAATCATTTTCTGTCGCTAAACGCATTCGTACCGAAACAGAGATCGGAGCGAATGCGGTTTCCGTTGCATTCGCCGCTTGTACATTAGCAAGGCAAATTTTTGAGTCACTCAAACATTTGAATATTTTGTTAGTGGGAGCAGGGGAAACAATTGAATTGGTGGCACGCCATTTACGCGAGCATGGTGTGCAGAAGATGATGATCGCTAACCGTTCTCGTGAAAGAGCGGAGTTATTAGCTAATGAGGTTAATGCGGAAGTGATCACGCTGTCTGATATTGATACACGTTTGGCTCAAGCCGATATTGTGATCAGTTCAACAGCAAGTCCGTTACCGATTATAGGCAAAGGCATGGTAGAGCGTGCGATGAAAGTGCGTCGCAGCAAACCCATGTTGTTAATTGATATTGCGGTTCCTCGTGATATCGAGCCTGATATTGAAAAACTCAGAGATGTTTACCTGTATACGGTGGATGATCTTGAGTCGATAATTCAGCAAAACCTTGCTCAGCGCAAAGCCGCAGCGGTTGAAGCAGAATTTATCGTGGAACAAGAAAGCAGCCATTTCATGGATTGGTTGCGCTCGCAAGCCGCAGTGTCTACAATTCGCGATTACAGAGCGCAGGCTGAGGCAATCCGCGCGGGGATGACAGAAAAAGCACTCGCGGCAATTAGTCAGGGTGCAGACCCTGAACAAGTTATTACACAACTTACCCAACAATTGACCAACCGCCTGATCCATGCACCAACAAAATCTTTACAGCAAGCCGCTGGAGATGGTGACTTGGAACGCCTGAATCTACTTAGGGACAGCTTAGGGCTGAACCATCAATAACCACATTTTAATCATGGGTCTGATATAACGAATGAAGCCTTCTATTGTCGCAAAACTGGAAGCATTACAGGAACGCTATGAAGAAATTCAAGCACACCTCGCCGATGCAGGTGTGATTGCTGATCAGGGACGCTTTCGTGCCTTATCAAAAGAGTATGCTCAACTGACAGATGTCGCCAAATGCTTTACGGCATGGCGGACTGTTCAGGAAGATATCGAAACAGCAGAGATGATGTTAGATGATCCTGAAATGAAAGAGATGGCTCAAGAAGAGCTAAAAGAAGCGAAAGCGCGCAATGAAGAGCTTGAACAGCAATTACAACTGTTGTTGCTGCCAAAAGATCCTGATGATGAATACAACTGTTTCCTTGAAATTCGTGCAGGGGCTGGTGGAGACGAAGCGGCTATTTTTGCGGGTGATCTATTCCGTATGTATAGCCGTTATGCCGAGTCTAACCGTTGGCGTGTTGAGTTAATGAGCACTAGTGATGGTGAGCATGGTGGCTTCAAAGAAGTGATTGCAAAAATTTCCGGTGAAAGCGTTTATGGTCGCTTGAAATTCGAATCTGGTGGTCATCGTGTACAACGTGTGCCAGAAACGGAATCACAAGGACGTATTCATACATCGGCTTGTACCGTCGCTATCCTTCCTGAATTACCGGAAGCGGAATTACCTGAAATCAACCCAGCAGATTTACGTATTGATACATTCCGCTCTTCGGGAGCGGGTGGACAGCACGTTAACACAACTGACTCCGCAATCCGTATTACCCATATTCCAACGGGTATTGTGGTTGAATGTCAGGATGAACGTTCACAGCATAAGAACAAAGCAAAAGCGATGTCTGTATTAGGTGCTCGTATCCGTCAAGCAGAAATGGATAAGCGTCAAGCCGCTGAAGCCTCGGAACGACGTAACTTATTAGGTTCTGGTGACCGTTCTGACCGTATTCGTACCTATAACTTCCCTCAAGGTAGGGTGACCGATCACCGTATCAATTTGACGTTGTATCGTTTAGATGAAGTGATGGAAGGGAAGCTGGATGCGTTAATTCAGCCGATTATCAACGAATATCAAGCAGATCAACTGTCTGCATTGTCTGAGCAAGATTAATGCAATACGGCGAGTGGGTTGACCAAGCAGTCGCAAGGCTGCCGATGAGTGATAGTGCTAAACGAGATGCGGAAATCCTGCTTCAACACATTACAGGGCGGAGTCGTACCTTTATTTTTGCATTTGCAGAAACAGAGTTAACACAGCCTGAGTATGAAGCACTTGAATCACTATTATGTCGTCGTGAGCAAGGTGAACCCATCGCCTATATTATTGGTGAGCGTGAATTTTGGTCATTGCCTTTATTTGTCTCGCCAGCCACTTTGATTCCCCGTCCTGATACTGAATGTCTAGTTGAACAGGCCCTAGCACGGCTTCCGGCTCAGCGCTGCCAAATACTTGATCTTGGCACAGGGACAGGCGCTATTGCTTTGGCGATCGCCTCTGAACGTCCAGACAGCGTGATTATCGGTGTTGATTTTAATCTGGATGCTGTTTCTTTAGCACAGCGTAATCAGCAACGTCTGGCGCTTAACAATGTACAGTTTCTACAAAGTGATTGGTTTACCTCACTGTCTTGCCAACATTTTGATATGATTGTGAGTAATCCACCTTATATTGATGGAAATGATGACCATTTGCAGCAAGGCGATGTTAGATTCGAACCTTTAACCGCTTTAGTGGCAGATAATCACGGACTGTCAGATTTAGACCATATTGTGTCTACATCGAGATCATACCTTAACCCACAAGGTTGGTTACTTGTTGAGCATGGATGGCAACAAGGTGCCGCAGTTCGTGAGTTATTCAAACAGTATGGATATAGCAATATTGAAACCTGTCTAGATTATGGTGGCCGAGATAGAATTTCGCTTGGGCAGTGGAATAAATCAGTGGAAATATGATGAAAACCATAGCAAATATTGAATTTAACAAAATACCTTTGAGTGAAGGTATTATGATAGTTTCCCAAAGTATTCGTATCGATTTTCCTCTTATGCAAGTACAGGCTCGATTGGATAGCTTGGTTGAGGCAGCCAAAGCGGTTATTGATTTACAAGCGGATAATGAAAGTAAAATTAATCAACTAATAACGCTTTTTTATCATCAATGGCAATTTGGTGGTGCTGACGGCATCTATGCATTATCCGACATGCTTTGGCTAGATAAAGTCTTAGCAACGAAGCGTGGAACACCGGTCTCTTTAGGTTCCATTTTCCTTTATATTGCTGAGAAATTAGAGATTGATATCGAACCCGCCGTGTTTCCAACTCAGCTGTTATTACTGGCTCAGAAAGAGGATGGTTCACAATGGTTTATTAACCCAGTCAATGGGGAAACCTTGACATGGCATACGCTCAATTTGTGGCTTAAAGGAACCGTGGATCCCTACTCTGAGTTGGGTGAGGATCAACTCGATGTTGCGGAAAACAGTGTGATCATTCGTAAGTTATTTGACACGCTGAAAGCCTCTTTAATGGAAGAGAAAAAAATGGAGTTAGCGTTAAAGGTCTGTGAGACGCTATTAACGTTAGATCCTGAAGACCCTTATGAAATTCGCGACCGTGGATTAATTCTTGCACATTTAGATTGTAACCATGTGGCGTTGAATGATTTAAACTATTTTATTGAACACTGCCCAGAAGATCCTATTTCTGAAATGATTAAAATTCAGATATATTCATTAGATAATCATCCAGTAGTGTTACATTAATTTATGCACAGACAGCAAACTGTCTCGATATGAAAGGTAAGAGCATGCAACAGAAAATGGTCAGCATTGGTGATATCAAAGTCGCAAACAATCTCCCTTTTGTTCTTTTTGGTGGAATGAATGTCCTTGAATCCCGTGATATGGCAATGCAGGTGTGTGAACACTATGTCACAGTGACGCAAAAGCTAGGCATTCCTTACGTATTTAAAGCTTCTTTTGATAAAGCTAACCGTTCATCAATTCATTCATATCGTGGCCCAGGCCTTGATGAAGGGATGAAAATCTTTCAAGAGTTGAAAGAAACCTTTGGCGTGAAAATCATTACTGATGTGCATGAGCCATCTCAAGCTCAACCTGTTGCTGAAGTGGTGGATGTTATCCAATTACCTGCATTTTTAGCTCGTCAGACTGATCTGGTTGCAGCAATGGCGAAAACTGATGCCGTGATCAATATTAAAAAACCACAGTTTATTAGCCCAGGCCAAATTGGCAATATCGTAGAAAAGTTCATTGAAGGTGGTAATGATAAAGTCATCTTATGTGATCGTGGCGCTAATTTTGGTTATGATAACCTAGTTGTTGATATGCTTGGTTTTAATGTCATGATGCAAGCTTCAAATGGCTGTCCAGTTATTTTTGATGTTACCCATTCGCTGCAATGTCGTGACCCATTTGGCGCTGCTTCTGGTGGTCGTCGTGCTCAAGTGGCTGAATTGGCCAGAGCAGGCATGGCAGTTGGGTTAGCAGGGCTATTCCTTGAAGCGCATCCAGATCCTGACAGTGCTCGTTGTGATGGCCCGTCAGCACTACCACTTGCTAAATTAGAGCCTTTCTTACAGCAAATCAAAGCGATTGATGAGTTAGTAAAAAGCTTCCCTGAGTTAGATACGAGTCGTTAATCTCGGTTTGCAATGCAACTGAACCAAGTTGTCTCCATGTTCGGCGCTGATCTTCAGCGCCGTTATGGCGAGAAAATTCACAAAATAACATTACATGGTGGTTTTAGCTGCCCGAACCGCGATGGTACTCTTGGGCGAGGTGGTTGCACCTTTTGTAATGTCTCCTCTTTCTCTGATGAAACGCAATCGACTCAATCGATTAGTGAGCAAATTCGTCATCAAAAAGCCAAAATCACGCGAGCCAGTCGCTATCTAGCTTATTTCCAAGCCTATACCAGCACTTATGCTGAAGTGTGTTTACTACAGCAGTTGTATGAGGAAGCTCTTAAGCAGGCGAATATTATTGGATTATGTGTTGGCACGCGTCCGGATTGTGTGCCACAAGAAGTGCTCTCTTTATTAAGTGGCTATCGAGAGCATGGGTATGAAATATGGTTGGAATTGGGCTTACAAAGCGCACATGATAAAACACTTCATCGCATTAACCGAGGGCATGGTTTCGCCGAATATCAAAAAACCGTAACGAAAGCAAGGCAACTCGGACTTAAGGTTTGCACGCATCTTATTTGTGGCTTACCGGGTGAAAGCACTTTAATGAATATGCAGACATTAGAAAAAGTGCTGGAGTGTGGTACGGATGGGATCAAATTACACCCTTTGCATATTGTTGAGGGGAGTATTATGGCGAAAAGTTGGCGAGCAGGGCGATTAGCGCCGATGACCTTAACTGACTATACCCAAGTTGCGGGAGAAATGATCCGCTATACACCTACCGATGTGGTTTATCACCGTATTTGTGCCAGTGCGCGCCGACCAACATTATTAGCCCCAGAGTGGTGTGAAAACCGCTGGTTAGGCATGAATAGTCTATACCAATATCTACTCACACATGGTGGACAAGGCTCCGCACTTTAATGGTCATTAATAAGCCGAGTATGGTTTCTTATATTGTTAATACTAACCATTGAAAATAGAGATCTGTTGGTGGTAGAGCAGAGATGGTTAGGCATGTGACAGGGTAGCAGTCACAAACAACGTAACTCAGCATACCCCGTCAGAGATTATTTAGCGTTTGTTCCTAGATTAGCATTATAAATTAGCCACTCCCGCGCTTTTTGGTTGTGGCTCATTTATGGTTATTTGGAATCAAGTTCCTCGAGAGCTTTATCAATCGAATTATGGAAACTTAACACTCCCTCAATAGGCGTTACACCAGCGCGCGCCAAGGTTTTAAGCGGCTGGAATGGAATGTCACAAATAACGATATGCGTGTCTTTTTTGACTATGTCGATAAATTTCTGGAATGCTTCTAACCCGCCAGCATCAAGTACAGGCACCGCATCCCACTGCATGATGATGGTTTTATAACCTTCACTTTTGACCCTTAATTCATCAAAGATACGCTCTGCCGCGGCAAAAAACAGTGGGCCGTTGATACGAACCACTAAACGGCTTTTGGCTTCATCGGTTTCTGCTAATTCACTGATCCGAGTCATATTAGCAATACGGCGCATAAACAGCAGTGAGGCGAGAACAATCCCTACAGTGATGGCAATGACCATATCGAAAAGCACAGTAAGAGACATACACAAAAGCAAAACAATGATGTCATCTTTAGGCGCGCGGCGGATCAGGTCTATCACTTTACGTGCGGCGCTCATATTCCATGCAACCATCAACAGCAATGATGACATCGCCGCTAAGGGCAGATAGGAAAGCATTGGGGCGAGGACCAATAACGTCAGCAAGACTAACAATGAGTGGATCACTGAGGAAAGCGGCGAGGTTGCACCTGCACGAACGTTAGCTGCCGAACGTGCAATGGCGGCGGTAGCTGTAATACCACCAAAGAATGGCGCTGCGATATTACCAAAGCCTTGCCCGATAAGTTCACTGTTAGAGTGGTGTTTCTTGCCTGTCATATTGTCAAGAACAACCGCACATAGCAGCGACTCGATCGCGCCAAGGACAGCCATCGAGAAAGCCGCGGGCATCAATGCGGTGATCATCGACCAGCTAATAGGGGGGCTGCCGGGAAGCTGCCATGGCAAAATAAACTGAGGTAAGATAGGGGGGATACCGTTACCTTCTGAGCCATCGGGCAATAAATAGCTAAATTGTGAGCCGATGGTAGCAACGTTTTTATCAAACAGAGAAAGCACCCACATAACCAGTGTACCTGCAACGAGAGCAGGTAAGTGACCCGGTAACTTTAGTCCTAGCTTAGGCCATAAAATTAAAACGAAGAGTGTCACTAAACCAATCAAAGTATCGCTGAATTGGAGTGTCGGCAAAGCGTTGACTAAGGCGATAACTTTATCGACATAGTTTTCAGGAACATATGCCATTTGTAAGCCAAAAAAATCTTTAATTTGCATGGTCGCAATGGTAATTGCGATACCAGAAGTAAAGCCTAGCGTGACAGAGACAGGAATGTATTCAATAAACTTACCAAAACGAGCGAACCCCATTGCAAGCAAAATAATACCAGACATTAAGGTTGCAACGAGTAGCCCACTTAACCCGAATTGCTGTGAGACGGGATAGAGAATGACGACGAAAGCGGCCGTTGGCCCTGAAACACTGTAACGTGAGCCGCCGGTGATTGCGATAACAATACCCGCGATAGCAGCAGTATAAAGGCCATATTGTGGTGGAACTCCACTTGCTATTGCCAGTGCCATTGCTAATGGAATGGCGATAATCCCAACGGTAACCCCGGCAATTAAATCTTTAATAAAGCGAGCAAATGTATATTTCTCTTTCCAACACGAATCTATTAATGCGCTAAATAGGCGCAAGCTATTAATTTTTTTTGTACTCATTGTACCCCACCAAAATAACAGGGTTAAATAACGGAAAACAGAACCAAAGGATACGCGGAACTTACACAAAAAAATCTGCTATGTGTCAATGAACTCGCAATTATCATAACGTTTACGGGTACAAAAGTAAAAAAACCTGCGAATATTCTGTATGAATATATCTAAAAATGAATTATTGAAGTTTTTGTTATAGCGCAAGTTATATTTAAGATAGTGTGTATAATAAATTAAATTTCATTATTAATTTCCCGTTAATAATGAAATTAAAACCCACAACCAGAGTAAAATAGTCAATAATAGTGTGTAATTGAATAATCTCTTTGTGCCAGCCCAGCGCTGCTCCATAGTAGCAACGGGTTGTTTTTTAGGGAAAAGGTAATGTAGAGCAAGGTCAAAATGATAGGGCTCTTGTCGCTGGTATAATATTTTAAAAAGATGGCTGTCAAACCATAACCGGAAAATAAAATAGTGGCTCACAATAAAAAGGAGTGTGCTAATAAAGAAGGTGAGATTATCAATTAATGAGTAAATAAATAAGATAAATTGACAAATAAAAGCGAGTAGTGATGCACAACAAAAATAACGCCAACTTGTTGTAAAAATAACCATGACATCGCCACATTGTTTATCAGATAAATGATTCATGATGATGCTCGCTTTAAATAATAGTGTTGATACCAATAATGTAATTGTTCAAGGGTTGCTGAATTTAGGATCACTTTTGGTCTGGCTTGAGTGATTAGCGCAATCGCATCATCAATCGTTTTAGATTGTTGACTATGAACTAACCATGCAGCGGCGACGGTCGCACTGCGCGAATAACCTAATTTGCAGTGAACATAAATTGTGCCGCTTTCTGCAAGCTCATCCATTGTGTGCACGGCGCTTTCAATATCCTTTGCACTTAGTGGTAACAAATCGATTTGAGGTTGGCTACGATAATTTAAATCGTGGCTATAGGAATTGCGAGGCCACTCGCAAGTCATATCGAAAACGGCTTGAGCTTGCAAAGGATAAAGCGGGCGTCCACCCAAAATAAGTTTATCGTTAATTTTGCTAGGTTGTCGACACGCCTTGGCATAGTAATGATAAGTTCCTATGGCAATTAATCGATACGGGAGTAGCAAGAGGAGCGCCGAAGGTGACATGCTACCCATCGGAGTTTTTTGGAATACAGAAGCGCCTAGACCTAAGTAGCCAATCGCGACGATAAACAACGCAATAGCAGGCCATAGGAGTAGCCATGCGATACCTTGAAGCGTTATTGCGAGTAACAAACAGGCAAACGCCCCTAAGCCATAATTCGTGCTCATTTTAAAGCTACGACGGCTGCCGGTGTAGTGCCAGTGCCATTGGCTTTCAATAGGCAATAGATAACTAATAAGGACACCAACGGCAAAGCCACTGATAACATCAATAAAATGGTGTTGCCACGTCGTGAGGACAGAAATGAGGATCAGTAGCGACCAGCTATGTAGCAACCAATGCCATTTAGTCGGCATATGAGCTCGGAAACGTAACCACAATAACCACAGTAAAATAATATGTAATGAGGGGGCTTGGTTATAAGGGAGGTCAAATAATTCAAGGCTATCGAACATCCAACCGGTGATACCGCTTGTGTCAGGCCGAGGGAAGCTAAATTTTAAGGGGAATAATAAAAAGCCAACACAGGCGGCTAATGAGGCAGCGATTAAGCGTAGCCCTTGGATTGTTTGCTCTCTTAAAGAGGTGCAAATAAAAAGGGATAGGCCATAAAACAGGTCAATACTCCAATAAGGGATAATCGTCCAAGGTAAAAAAGGAATATGTGTTTCCCATGAATAAACATAAGAGGGAACATTGGCTAGCGTAGACGTATAAGTGTTGACTTGCCCATAGGTAAGAAAGAAAAAAGGGGCTAAAAAGACTAACCAAAAGAAACCGTATAACCAAATTTTTCGCCGCGGCGAGGAAGGCAAGGGCTTATGTGTGGTTGTCATTCATCTATCCGTTTAGCTAGTTTAATTGATATTGAGATGGGAATTAAAAAGAGTATTGCGTTCACTCAGTGAGTTGTTGCAAGCTATTAGTATATCAGCTTTATTGAATATTAAAGGGGATAAGGTAGTGATGGTTGTCACCACCTTATCAAGCAAAATATCAGGTTCGTTTATGCTCAAATACGCTTAACGGCGTCGAGCAATAGAAACACTGAATATGCCCCAGTTATCAATTAACTGATTAAGTTTTTCGAATCCAGCTTCGTCGACAAGTGCGTCCATTTCACCTTGGCTCCGGCAACGCATCACCCATGCTTGTCCACCTTGGTGACTTGGTAAGACGCGAGCGATCATTTCAACCTGAGGGTGCCAAGGTTGGCAGGTGTAGATAAGTAGGCCACCAGAAGGGATCGCCTGAGATAAACCACTCAGTGAAGCTCGAATCAGGTCATTACTTGGGAAGAGTTCGTATAAACCACTTACGATACCAAGTGTAGGGGCTGGCGTTATGGAAGCTAAGTCATTCGTATCAAAGGCATTGCCTTCTTCAAAACGCACTTTATCTTCAAGATAGCGCTCTTTAATATGTGAACGACCTTGCTCAACATTGACAGGGCTATAGTCTCGCAGTAAGACGGACTCCACTTTGCCATAGTCATTAATAGCGTCGAAGACGTAACGACCTTGTCCGGCGGCTATATCGACAATACGCACTGGCTGGTGTTGTTCAGTTAGCTCACGAATAGCTTGTCGAATGATATTTTCGATGTTGGTTTTACGTTGGCGGATCCCTTGCCAGCCGATGCTATTGAGGTATTGCCTATCAATGATTCGGCCAAATAACCCTTTACCTTGTGCTTTATCACGGTAAATGTAGTCAAGGGTCGACCCAGAGTCAAAACCTTTGTCATAACCAATGCGGACACCTTCTGAAGCCTTGCCTAGTGTACTCATAGAACGGCTAAGTAGCTTATAACCAAGGTTTTTAGGGCACCATGCAGGCAGAGGTTGCGTTAATTCGCGATAAGCATCTGCACTCACGCTCCAAGTATCTTCATATTGGTAATCATGTTGATAGCGAGGAACTGAGAATAGTTTGCCAATGAATTCACGGATTTTGGCAATAGGGATATGGCGCTCTTTTTCACCCAGTGTATCGTGATAGAAGCCAGGTAAAATATGTTTCTCTTTAATGGGAGTATTAAGGCGCTCATAAAATTGATGCTGTGGTTTATGGTGTACCACATGATCACTACCAGAAATAAACAGTTGTGTTGGGAGGGTAATCGCACCTGCATCAGCCACTATTCTATCAGCAGTTTTGTACAGTTCGAGCAGGATATTAACTGCAATAGGGCGCGTAATTAATGGGTCACGGTTGAATGAGGCTATGCGGCTTTGGTCGTGAGTTAGGAATTTAGCTTTCACATATGAGTTAACATAAAACAGCCCCCGCATTTTTTGCATCAAAGCAAGTCCTGTGCGCGCAAATGGTACATACAACTTAACTTTAAAAGCTGGGGATGCTAATACCATCCCTCTAATAGGAGGGGCATAGTCATGTACCCAAGCAGAGACTAACACGGCACCAACGCTTTGACCAATGACGATAATATTTGCTAATGGTATTTGGTACTGGGATGACACATAACGTACAAATTCATCCACATCATGAATAGAGGTGCCAAGGGATGGGCTATAACCACGAGGGCCATCATTTCTGCCATGGCCTCGGGCATCCCATGCGAACATGGCGTAGTCAGGCAAGTCTAACTCATCGACAAGATGAGCAACGCGTCCTGAGTGTTCGTGGCCGCGGTGAAATAGAATAATGGCTTTATCTGTTGATTGTTCTGTTGGCCAGTAACGATAAAACAGCGGGGTACGGTCACTGGTGATAAACTGAGATTCAATGACAGGACGTTGAGTTAAATAGTCTGTCTGAGCGTTCATAATGGTTCCTTATGATGATCCGTTTGTGTATTAAGCTCACTTAAGGCCTTACGGATACGGTTGTAGCAGGTGTAAAACAGCAACAATGAAAGGACAATAAAAATAGCAGTAAACCAGTTAGAAGAAGTGATTTGGGGAAAGAGTGCGACTAATAGCCCAAAAGTACCGAAAATAAATGCACGGTCACTCTTACCGATAGGGCCATCATAGCGACGTGAAGCGCCAATAGCTTGTGCGATAACCCCAATAAACTCTGTTAATAATGACAAGAAAAGGATCAGTAAAATCCATCCAAAATCATGAGGGAACAACAAAACAAAAGGGATATACAAGGCCATATCGGAGATAACATCCCCCGTTTCATTTAATATTGCACCGAGATGACTTTTTTGGTGATGTTCACGTGCGAGCATACCGTCAATGGCGTTCAGCGCCATGCGAATAAATAAAACAAAGGGTAATAAAATAAACAGGTGTGGGTTAGGAAAAATAAATAGCAGTGCTCCGATCAAAATAGATAATAGCATTGCAGCCAATGTTACCTGATTTGCTGTCACGCCTGAGTCATAAAGCTTTTGTACGATAGGCCGTAGCAGGTTCTGAAATTTAGGTTTCAGATCATAAATTGTCATTTATTCATCCTTGCAAATTACAACCATAATGGTGCAAATATAGCGTATATGAATACGCGATTATTTTTTAGCTGCAATAAGAGCTATCCTAAGTTAGATTTCTCTCTTGTGATGATAACCTGTGTTCGTGGATATTACCTTTCTATAATATATTGATTGTAAATGAATAATTCATTATCGTAAAATTAAGTGTTTATTTATTGTTCATTTACTTTTATGTTTCGTAATTGTAATAAATTAATTAAGTCGATTTTATAAAGTAATAGAAAATTTTAATCAAAAAGTGAATCAATAACGTAAAAAGAATGCTCAAGTGGCGTATAAAAATCATCCATTGCAGAAATAATAGTATCGCCGAGCTGGATATCATGAGTGTTGAATATCGAAAGTAAAAAAACATCTTAAAATAAGATGTTTTCTGTAATAACACAGCTTCTATTGGGATGAGATTATTTAAACAAGTTGTTCTTCAACGCGATATCTATTGGCAATATTCAACCTCATCCGTTTAAATTGGCTTGGGGTCATTGTCGTCATTTCTTTAAATTTCCGACAAAATGCACTGTGATCAGCATAAGCACATTTTATGGATATTTCAGTAATCGAATAATCTTCTTCGAGTAATTCAATCGCATGTTCAAGACGTTTTTTTTGAATATATTGTTGGGGAGTTATGTGGAATATGGCTTTAAATTGGCGATTTAGTTGGGATAAAGACAAGCCCGATATATCTGCAAGAGTGGTTATTTTTATTGGCATATCAAAGTGTTCGCTAATAAATTGTTCCACCTGACCCAACTGCTTGTTTAATTTTTGACTGACCGACTTTACATCTTGCAAATCTACCGAAATCCCAGCCACACCAATCACTTGGTTATGCGTATTGAAGATAGGAACTTTGGTTGTGACGCACCAACCTAATATGCCTGCTTTATATAAATGCAATTCTAATTTGTTAATGACGCTGATCTTTTTTTGCATCACCAGATAATCCTGAGAGCTATAACTGCGACCTAACTCATGATGAAAAATATCTTCGGCTCGCTTCCCAATGACATCGTTAGTCGTAGCCATTTTACAGCGTTTGGCTAGGTTCTCATTAGCAAGAAGATATTTGGCATTACGATCTTTAACAAAAAAAGTGACATTCGGTAATGTGTTAATTAATGGCATGACCAGCCCGAGGTGATTTAAAAGTATTTCAATATTATCAACGGGAAACAGCATATTTTCCTGACTAATTAATAGCAGCTTATTTAAATTAATCATGCGGCCTCCAACAAGTTCAACAAATATGATTAGTTCTCTGAAATATTTTTATATTGTGCCGAATTGCGCATCAGTGAGCACGAAAGATATCAAGATCCTTTAACAAAAATCAAGCATTCTGTTAACAATTAAAGTGAGCAGAGGATGCAATATGCACAAGCGCTATACACAAATTGAGGTAATTGATTCACATACGGCGGGTGAACCAACTCGATTAGTTATTGATGGTTTTCCTGATCTTGGTAATGGCTCTATGGCATCTCGTTTACAGCGTTTAAGGCACGAGCATGACCTATGGCGTACCACCACCATATTAGAGCCACGAGGCAGTGACATTTTAGTCGGTGCGCTACTTTGCAAACCTCAAAATCCACAAGCCACTGCGGGCGTCATCTTTTTTAATAACGAAGGATATTTAGGCATGTGTGGGCATGGCACGATTGGCCTTATTGCTTCGTTAGCTTACCTAGGAAAAATTACGGTTGGCGAACATACCATTGAAACGCCAGTGGGTGATGTTCAGGCGACATTGCACCCAGACGGCAGTGTCAGTATCCAAAATGTTTACTCTTATCGCTACCGCAAATCGGTCGCGGTGAAGGTTCCTGACGTGGGAATGGTGACGGGGGATATTGCTTGGGGAGGAAATTGGTTCTTTCTGGTTGAGCAATCACCGGTAGAGATCCATCACCGCAATACCAAGGCGTTGACTGAAACGTGCTTAAAAATAAAAGCGGCCTTAGTTGAACAACATATTTATGGCAAAGATGACCAAGAAATTGACCACATTGAACTTTTTGCTGCGTCTTCACAGGCCGATAGCCAAAGTTTTGTGTTATGCCCAGGAGGGGCTTATGACCGTTCACCTTGTGGAACAGGCACGAGTGCCAAACTCGCGTGTTTAGCCGCTGATGGCAAGTTAAACGAAGGGGCAATTTGGCGTCAAGCGAGTGTCATCGGTAGCCAATTTGAAGCCAGTTATCTCTGGGCTGATGGGAATGGCATTATCCCAACCATTCGAGGTACGGCCTATATCAGTGGGCGTAATACCTTGCTTATCGATGAAACCGATCCATTTCGTTGGGGGATCACGGTGTCGTGAGAGGTTGATATGGATAAGAAACGTTCAGTGATTGTTATCGGTGGCGGCATTATTGGCTTAAGTATCGCGCTGACATTACAAGCGGATGGAACAGATGTTTTGCTGGTCGAGAAAGAGCAGGTCGGCGCTGGAGCATCAATGGGGAATGCTGGACATATAGCGACGGAGCAAGTTTTCCCTGTAGCTGACCCATCAATTTTAAAATCGATTCCTGCGATGTTGTTTGATCCTCTAGGGGCACTGCGTCTCGATTGGCGTTATTTATTGCCATTGACGCCTTGGTTACTACGTTTGTTGGGAAATATGCGACATAAACCCTTTCAACGTATTCATCATGCGTTATCCACAATTAATGGTGCATCACTGGCTGCGTGGCAAGCGTTCAGCGATGACTGGCAACTGGCTGATCTTGTAAAAATTCAAGGTTCACTGCTGGTGGCAGAGAGGGAAGCTTCCTATGAAAAACTGCAAAAGCAAGGTGAGTACCTCAACTCCATAGGAGTGAAAAATCAACTATTAACTCAGGCACAACTATTGGCACGAGAGCCTGCTTTGGCTGGTAATCAATTAGGTGGGCTTTATTACCCAGATACGGGGCATGTCGTAGATCTCAATGCACTACATACTCAATTAACAAATCACTTTTTGAGATTGGGGGGGGAGTTACTTTCTCAGTGTGAAGTTACGGGCATTCATACCACTTCAGGTAATACAGTGCGCCTGACAACCTCACAAGGACAATTGGCGGCGCAGCGAGTAGTGATTTCAGGAGGCGCATTTTCTAAATCATTGGTCAAGATGGTTTGCCGCATACGTGTTCCACTTGAAACAGAGCGTGGCTATCACCTTATGTTGCCTAAAGAGGCAAGTAGGTTAAGCGTTCCTGTTTCAAGTATCGATAGGCGCTTTATCATGACGCCCATGAAAGGTGGATTGCGCCTTGCGGGTACGGTTGAATATGCGGGATTGAAACGTCCAGCCAATATGCAACGTGCTCGACACTTTATTCCTCTAGCTGATCCCATGCTTAACACACCGCTAAATAGCGAGCAAGCAACTGAATGGATGGGATTTAGACCGACTCTCTCAGATTCGTTGCCAGTGATTGATAAAAAAGGACCTTATATTTTTGCCTTTGGTCATCAACACTTAGGTCTAACTCAAGCGGCCATCACGGCAAAAATTGTACATAGCTTATTCAAAGAACAGCCGACACCGATCGATTGTTCACCTTATTCCATTGAACGATTTATATAAAAGTTAAGGAGATTTCACATGAATTTTCACGGCATTATTGTTCCAATTGTGACGCCATTTCACAGTGATTTTTCATTAAATGTTAGTGGGCTAGCACAATTAACTGAAACCTTAATTGAACAAGGTGTATCAGGACTTGTTGTGTGTGGCACGACTGGGGAGTATTACGCATTAAACGAGAAAGAGCGTGAAGTGGTGCTGACTACCGTGAGTAAAGTCGCCAAAGGGCGAGTTACCTTGATTGCAGGGATTAATGACCTATCGACAGAAGGGGCGATTAAGCGTGCAGAGCAAGCGGTTTCATTAGGTTATGAAGGCTTGATGTTAGCACCGCCACCATACAGTTTACCGGATCAGCAAGGGGTAATTGCGCATTATGAGCAGGTTGCTTCAGCAACACCATTACCCATCATTATGTATAACTTCCCTGCGCGTATTGGGATCGAAATCGAATACGACACTGTCATACACCTATCTAAGGTGAAAAATATTGTTGCGATTAAAGAAAGTAGTGGTGATTTCAGCCGAGCGCTACGTTTATTACAAACTCAATTCGACAATTTTGAGGTGATTTGTGGTTGTGATGATCAGCCTGTCGATTTCTTTTTTTGGGGCGCGAAAAGTTGGATTGCGGGGGCTGGAAATGTATTCCCAGCAGAGCAAGTGGCAATTTATCAGGCCGCACAGCAAGGGGATTGGTCTACGGCGAAACGGATCATGTCAGAAATTTATCCTGCAATTTATTCGATGGAATCTGGGGATTATAACCAAAAAGCCAAAGCGGGTTGTATCAAGGGTACTGTCGATGTTGGGCCAGTTAGAATGCCACTTTCCAATATTTCACCGCAACAACAACGTGAATTTCTCGCCTTGATAAAATAAGGAAAAACGCCATGAAAGTGACCAAAGAAGCAGTATTTGAGCGAGCTCGTTCAGGTTTATTGTGGGCGGGTAACTTGATAGAAAACTACCAAGGGAGCAATGAAAAATTAGAAACCAGAACGCCTATTGATGACAGCATTATTGGATTTATTGCCGATGGTGATGCTCAAGATGTCGATGCCGCAGTTTCAGTGGCAAGAAAAACCTTTAGTGATGGCTGTTGGCAAGGTTTGTCGCCGCAAGAGCGCAAACAAGTCATGCTGCGTTGGGCACAGTTGATTGAGTTACATCAGGAAGAGCTTGCTGCATTAGATTGTGTTGATGCGGGTAAGCCAATCACAGAATGCTTAAATACAGATATGCCAGCGACCATTGAAACTTTTTATTGGTATGCCGAAGCACTGGACAAAATGTTTGGAAAAGTTGCGCCGACAGGTCATCAGGCGTTGGGGTTGATTGTACATGAGCCAATAGGTGTTGTGGGGGCTGTTTTACCGTGGAATTTCCCCGCACAAATGTTTGCATGGAAAGTTGCTCCAGCGTTAGCTGCGGGGAACTCAGTGATTGTAAAGCCCGCGGAGCTGACCTCATTGAGTGCTTACCGAATGGTTGAATTGGCTTATGAAGCTGGGGTGCCAAAAGGTGCTCTGAGCTTAATTTGCGGATTAGGGGAAAAAGTGGGTGAGGCGATAGGTCGACATAGGGATATCGATATTGTCTCTTTTACCGGTTCGACTGAGGTGGGGCGGTTATTCCTTAAATACTCTGCTGAAAGTAACTTAAAAGAGATCGTGTTGGAGTGTGGTGGGAAAAGCCCGCAAGTGGTCTTTGAAGATGCCGATCTTGATGCTGCTGTGCCTCATATTCTATCAGCCGCTTTCTGGAATATGAGTGAAAATTGCAGTTGCGGCTCTCGCCTAATTGTTCATGAAAGTATCCGTCAAAAGCTATTAGATAAACTCGTTGCAGCATTAGCTGAGTGGAAAGTTGGTGATCCCATGGATGAAACTGTCTCCATTGGGCCAATGGTTGAAAAAGCTCACTTTGAGAAAGTGAAGTCATTTATTGATCTTTCTGTGAAACAGGGCGCAAACATTGTTGCAGGTGGAAAAATCCACAGTGAAATGGGCAGTGGTTGGTACATTGAGCCGACAATATTCGATAACGTCACTCCAGAGATGTCATTATTCCAAAATGAGGTTTTTGGACCCTTACTTGCCGTGTCAACGTTTGCAACAGAAGAAGAAGCGATTGCCCTCGCTAATAATACCCACTATGGGTTAGCGGCCTCATTCTATAGTCAAAATATCCATCGAGTGATGAAAGTTGCTCGGCAAATTAATGCAGGCACAGTGTCGGTGAATGGATTTAGTGAAGGTAATATCACGACGCCTTTTGGTGGCTTTAAGCAGTCAGGCTTTGGCGGCAAAGATAACGGATTAGAAGCTTTCGAACAATATACTCAAACAAAAGTCATTTGGATGATTAATCATTAATTTATTCACAACCTGAACAGCGTTAAGTTCAGGTTTTTTTATCCCTACAAATACATAATGACAATAACGAAGGAGTACTCATATGGAAGCCATCGTTAACACACTCGTTGGATACATTTGGGGCAACGCATTAGTGATTTTATCGCTCGGTGTCGGGCTCTATTTTACATTAGCTACACGCGGTGTTCAGTTTCGCTATTTGATTAAAATGGTCTGTTTGCTCAAAGAAAATAAATCATCAAAAGAGGGCATATCTTCATTCCAAGCTTTTTGTCTTGCGCTATCAGGGCGGGTAGGTGTAGGTAATATTGCTGGTGTGGCTACTGCCATTGCGGCGGGCGGGCCAGGGGCGATATTTTGGATGGTAGTGATGGGGCTTTTAGGTGGTGCTAGTGCATTTATTGAATCGACACTCGCTCAGATCTATAAGCAACGCTCCGATGGGCAATACCGAGGTGGCTCGCCTTACTATATCGAAAAAGGGTTAAAACTAAAGCCATTTGCGATTATTGTCGCTGCTGTGATCTGTCTATCTTACGGTGTGTTAGTGCCGGGGATCCAAGCGAATACCATTGCTGACTCTTTCCAAACGTCTTTCAACATTCCGCCTATCGTTACAGGTGTGATTATTACCTTATTGATGGCGTGGTTGATTTTCGGTGGTGTTAAGCGTATTGCCAGTGCTGCCGATAAAATCGTTCCTCTGATGGCGGTCGCTTATATTGTCATGATGGTGATAATTTTAGGTAGCCATTATGACAAAGTACCTGCCATGTTTAGCCTAATCTTTCGGAGCGCTTTAGGGATGGATGCCGTTTTTGGTGGCATCGTCGGTACCGCGGTTTCGTGGGGTGTTCGACGCGCTGTATTTTCTAATGTCGCGGGTGCGGGGGAGGCCACGTTTAGTTCGGCGGCGGCTGAAGTGAGCCATCCGGCGAAGCAGGGGTTGATTCAAGCGTTCTCAATCTATATTGATACTCTTGTGGTGTGCACGGCTTCAGGGCTCATGATCCTAGTCACCAATATGTACAATGTTTTCCCCGATGGAGGAGCAACGGCACTGATTGAACATGTTCCGGGAGTGGCTGCAGGAACTGCGTGGACACAAATGGCCGTCTCAACAGTATTTGAATCAACGGGCTCTGGTTTTGTCTCAATTGCCGTGTTTTTATTCGCATTTACCACCTTGATGGCATATTACTATATCGCAGAGACAACCATTGTTTATCTAGACCGCCAACTCAAATACCCCATTCTCAAGTTGATCCTAAAAATGGTCTTTTTGCTTATTCTGTTTATGGGGAGTGTGCAGTCCGTTAGCATGATGTGGAGCCTTGGTGATATTGGGTTTGGTAGTATGAGTTATCTTAACTTAATCGCGATAGTCTTTTTATCTAAACCAGCACTTCGCGCACTACGTGACTATGAACGCCAAGAAAAATTGGGAATCGATCCGGTTTTCGACCCGAAAGTCGCGGGCGTTGAAAATGCACAATTATGGGAAGAGATCAGTCGCGAATATCAATCGCAAACACAATCACCACAACATAAACAGATTGGAAAATTAACCGAAGAGCAGGAATAACATAAGAGGACATTGATTTGATTAAAAATGGCGGTGAGGGAGGGATTCGAACCCTCGATACGTTGCCGTATACACACTTTCCAGGCGTGCTCCTTCAGCCTCTCGGACACCTCACCGTATTTTTAAATGCAGGTTGCTAACAAACGATATAACTTGTGTTGCAACGGGGCGCTACTATAGGGAAAAGCCGGGCTTGCGTCAACTCCCTATTTGCGCTTTTTACAGTTTTACTGCTTGTTTAGTTAAATATAAAACAATTTGGTTATTATCTAATCTTGAATGGTGAATCTGTGATCGACTTAAACTTCAAGTATTAATTATAAAATTCGTTAGCGGCTTAACAAAATGCTCATCATAACATTCATCAACCGTTGTATTCGCTTGAAAATGAGACATTTTCGGCACACTCTGTTGTAAACATAAGAGGAGTTGTCATGAATATTCTATTTTATCATCCATTTTTTGATGCTAATGAGTGGATCGACGGCATGAAAGCTAGACTTCCACAAGCCAATATTCGTCAATGGGTTAGGGGCGATAAACAAAGTGCCGATTATGCTATGGTTTGGCTCCCTCCTTATGAATGTCTAGCAGGGCGAAAAGATCTGAAAGGTATATTTGCGTTGGGGGCGGGTGTTGACGCCATTTTGAAGCAAGAGCATGAGAACCCAGGAACATTACCTGCTGGCGTGCCTTTAATGCGCTTAGAAGACACGGGCATGGCATTACAAATGGAAGAGTATGCGATGGCGAAAGTCCTCTATTACTTTCGTCGAATGGATGAATACCGCCAATTTCAATCGCAACGTCAATGGAAACCGTTGCCAGCCTATCGCCATGATGAGTTTGTCGTCGGAGTAATGGGGGCTGGTGCATTGGGGCAAGCGGTGGCTAAAAGGCTCGTGGAATTTGGTTTTCATGTGAGAACGTGGAGCCGAAGTGCAAAACAGCTCAACAACGTAAAGAGCTATTATGGACAAGAACAGCTAGGGGCGTTTCTGCAAGGTACACGGGTGATTATTAATTTATTGCCAAGTACCCCCCAAACAGTCGGAATTTTGAATCAAAGCTTATTTAGTCAGTTACAAAAAAATGCCTTTATTATTAACCTTGCTCGTGGCTCGCATCTTATTGAACAAGACTTATTGGCAGCATTAGAGTCGGGGCAAGTTGCAGGTGCCTCTTTGGACGTATTTGCCAGTGAACCTTTACCACAAATGCATCCTTTTTGGACACACCCGCGCGTTGCGATTACACCCCATATTGCCGCGATTACACTACCGCAAGAAGCGATGGACATGATCAGCAGCAATATTCAACGCATTGAAAATGGGCAAACACCTGTCGGGATTGTTGATATGCAACGCGGTTATTAAGGTATACTTATTTTATTTCAGGTTGCAGCTTGGTTGATGGCACTGCTTTATATTCTTCATGCCATCATTTCTTATCCTTGCTGCGCCTCAAATGACTTAGAGTATGCTGGTGATAAGCCACCGTATAATGCGAAAACAGGAACCTGACATGAACGAATTTTCGATCGTCTGCCGTATTTTGGGAACACTCTTTCAGCGCTCCCCCGATGATAGTGTGGTAAAGCCATTACTGGATATGATAGCCCAAGATAAATTAAAGGCATCTTGGCCATTGGAGCAAGATGAGTATTGGGCGCGCATGGCAAAATCGGTTGATATGGCAGCGATTACCGCCGACTATCAAACGTTATTTGGTGGAGAAACACCTGCGGTTTCGGTGTTTGCCCATGATTATGATGATGAAATCGCGGAAGCGGAAATCCGTGAATTTCTTGTTGAGAGGGGGATGGCTCTGACAAACGCGAGAACCGATGCGTTTGGTGCGCTCTTATTGGCGGCATCTTGGCTTGAGGATCAAGCGGCAGAAGATGAAACAGCGGCGCAAATTGAGCTATTTGATAGCTTTATATTGAGTTGGTATGGTGCATTTCTAGGCAAAATGGAAGCTCATGCGACAACGGCATTTTATCGTACGCTGGCGCAAATTGCGCGTGATGCAGTGATTGCATTACGTGATGAATTAGAGTCAGAGTGACAGCGTCACTTTTGGTGTAATAAAATCCGCCTCTAAGCGAACCTTGTCAATGTAAATTGGCTATCAGAAAAACGAGATAAGCCACTTAAGAGGTTTTTGTATTGGTATTAAGTATAACGCGTAGCATTTTGATAAACGCGTATATAGGTAGATAAAGAAAAGGCAACGTCTAAAAACGTTGCCTTTTGTGCTGTTTTCAATCGAAAATTTTTATGGATGTTAGTCAACTAAAGGAATAACGAGCTTGCCTGGTTTGATTTCAAGCCCTTTTGCTAATTTTTTAGCCGTTGCCTCAGCTGCACTATTTTCTGGATTCAACACATAAACCGGTTGTGTCTCAAAAAAGGTTTCTAATGAACTGTTGAGGTATGGGATCACGGCAGCAATAGCGGTATCCATACTCTCAGGAGTGACAGTGTATTGGCTGATGTTCAGCTCTTTTAAGTAAATGGCGCCTGCTTGAGCGTCAAAATAAGGGCGAGCCGTTAGGGTAAGCGCTATTTTGGCCTCGGCTTTACCTAATAAAGTATCTAAGTTGACTGCGGCATCCCCCGTTAAGGCGATTTTCCCCGGCTCACTGCGACCAATTTCTGATTTCAAGTTGGTTAATTGGATGTCTGCATCCGCGACGCCAGAAATACCAACTTTATTGTTATATTTAACTTTATTTGCAAGATACTGATTAACCGTATTTTCGCTAATCGAAAATTCAGTAAGTTGGCTACAGCCAGTGAGTAAAGTCAAACAGCCAATCAGAGCCGCCAATATAAATTGTTTCATAAACACTCCTTTTACAGTAACTTGACTATCTTATCCTATAATTATGGTTAATTGGTCTTTTACCCACATTTTTGTTAGTTAAAGTTTAAATTTATGGGCGTGTAGAGTCTAAATATCTCCGTTATTAACCACTTAACATAGCAGATTCAATTTTCTTACGGTTAAATTGTTTATGCAGTGCCCAAAGAGTGATGAAACCAATTACACCTAATAAAAACCACGGTAATTGTGGCAGATCCCATTGGTGACCAATATCGTACATCCAACCTCCACCAGTGTAGCCAACAGCACCTCCTAAAGCTAATCCTAAGCGGCTAAACCCCATATAACTACCGCGTGCACGTGGATCTGCCAGTGAAGCACTTAATGTTTCTCGTGCAGGATCGGCGGTTACAGTGCCTAAATAAAATAAGCATATTAATCCAAATAAAACAGGTAAAGAGCTCGTCATACCGATAGGAAACATGCTTAAACTCATTAAAAACAATCCAGCCATTAAACGCTGCTCAAGGCGAAAATATTTTTCACTCCAACGGGCGATGGGATAAAGTAACGTTAATGAAATAACGGCTTCAATGGCATACATCCATTTCACTGCGGTTGGCGTGCCTGCGATTTCATTCACAACAATAGGGAACATCAGCATAACCTGTACAGAGAGCATAAAATAACCAGCTAACGTGACCACATAGGTCACAAAACGGGTATCTTTGAGTACTCGGCTCATACCTTCTTTGATTGGTGTTCTTACCGTTGAAATACGGTAGGCCGGGAGTAGCCAAGCATTACAAATAGCGGCAAGTACAAAGACGGCCGCGCCAGCCCAACAGACATAATGGAAATCGTATTGCAGTAACCAACTACCAATCAGTGCACCAATAACGGCGCCCGCGCTGTCTTGCATGAGCAGCAGAGAATAAAAGCGTCCACGCTCATAAGGCCTTGTTAGCTTAATAACTAATGCGGTTCTTGGAGGATCAAATAGTGTTCCACCTAATGCTGACAAGACACAGGAGAGCCACAACACCCAAGGGTCATTGGCAATTGCCATGAGCACAAAGCCACAGGCTCGCAATAGCATCCCTATGACTATCATTGGCTTAGCGCCAAAGCGGTCTGCAATAGCACCACCAAAGATCCCAAGTCCTTGCTGAACAAATTGTCTCAGACCTAAAGCAAAGCCAACAATGACGGCGGCCCAACCTAGCTGGTCAACAAAGCGAATAGAGATCAATGGAAACACGACAAAAAAACCGAGAACAACCAGCATGTTGTCTAGGAGTAAAAAATATTTACCTAGACTTCTTGCCTGTGACACCTGCGCCATGACACACCATCGTAAAAAATAATAAAGAGGGAAGGATTCTTAATGTTTCTCATCAATAATATCAGTAGAATAGAAAGGGGAAGATGATATTTTTTTATCGTTATACCTAATGGTTATTGATAATGTGTTTTTATCCTTATGCCATCTCTGGCGATTTAATTTTTAAAAGGGTTAACGATGTTTGGTTATCGGACAAATGAACCAAAAGTGCGTCTTGTGACAGAAAGGATGGTTGTACGGTTAGCATATGAGCGTGACGGCTATCGATTAGCAGATTACTACAGCGAAAACAGAGAATTTTTGAAACCTTGGGAGCCAACCCGAGACAGTTCACATTTCAATCCATCAAGCTGGAATAGTCGCTTACATTTAATGACCGAGCTGCATCGTCAGGGAAACGCCTATCATTTTTTACTCTTAGACAGTCAAGAAAATGAAGTGATGGGTGTGGCGAATTTCAGTAATGTATTGCGTGGTGCTTTTCATGCGTGCTATCTAGGCTACTCATTAGGTGAAAAGTGGCAGGGGCAAGGGTTGATGTATGAAGCCCTTTCACAAGCTATCCGTTATATGCAAAAACATCAAGGGATGCACCGCATTATGGCTAATTACATGCCACACAATTTGCGTAGCGGTAACCTTTTGGCTCGTCTCGGTTTTGAGCGAGAAGGGTATGCCAAACAATATTTGCAGATTGACGGCCAGTGGCGTGACCATGTACTTACGGCGTTAACCGATGCAAATTGGAAACCGGTGAAACCCTAATTAACGGTATACGCCTAATAATTCGAGTGCAGCGTATCAAAATTATCAGCTTGCTGCTCTCGGACTCGGGCAAGTAACCTCTGATTTTATCATCCAATCATAGTCAGTCATGCTCCACGCTGATAAACTGGCATAATTGTTTTCTTTTAGTCTACCTATCATGAATTTATTAAAATCATTAGCAGCGATAAGCTCTATGACCATGATGTCTCGGGTACTTGGATTTATCCGTGACGCAATTATCGCTCGGGTATTTGGTGCAGGGGCAGCCGCGGACGCCTTTTTTGTCGCCTTCAAATTACCTAATTTATTACGCCGTATTTTTGCAGAAGGGGCGTTCTCACAAGCATTCGTGCCAATACTGGCGGAATATAAAAACCAACAAGGCGATGAAGCAACTCGTACTTTTGTGGCGTATATTTCGGGGATGCTTACCCTTGCACTAGCGATTGTCACCGTGATCGGTATGATTGCCGCCCCTTGGATTATCTATGTGACGGCACCGGGCTTTGCTACCGATGCCGATAAGTTTGCATTAACCACAGACCTACTGCGGGTCACCTTTCCTTATATCTTTTTAATCTCACTCGCGTCGTTAGCTGGTGCAATTTTAAATACATGGAATCGTTTTTCGGTTCCTGCGTTTGCGCCAACGTTGTTGAATGTGAGTATGATTTTCTTTGCAGCATTTGCGGCGCCTTACTTTGATCCCCCCGTAATGTCATTAGCTTGGGCCGTGATTGTGGGGGGAATTTTGCAACTGGTGTATCAACTCCCGCATTTGAAAAAGATCGGCATGTTAGTTCTGCCACGGATCTCTTTTCGCGATAGTGGTGTTTGGCGAGTAATGAAAATGATGGGGCCTGCCATTATTGGGGTATCTGTTAGCCAAATTTCGTTGATTATCAATACTATTTTCGCATCATTTCTGCAATCTGGCTCAGTGTCTTGGATGTATTATGCGGATAGGTTGATGGAGTTGCCATCAGGGGTGCTGGGTGTTGCATTAGGAACCATTTTGTTACCTTCACTATCGAAAAGTTTTACTAGTGGTAACCATCAAGAATATCGTCATTTAATGGATTGGGGCTTACGCCTCTGTTTATTGCTCGCCTTGCCTTGCGCGATTGGTTTAGCGATCCTTTCGGAAGCGCTTACCGTATCGCTGTTCCAGTATGATAAGTTTACAGCTCATGACTCATTGATGACGCAATACGCATTAATGGCCTATTGTGTAGGGCTGACAGGGATGATCCTAGTGAAAATTTTGGCTCCAGGGTTCTATTCACGTCAGGACATTAAAACACCAGTTAAAATCGCTATTGTCACATTAATTCTAACTCAGTTAATGAACTTAGCATTTATTGGGCCAATGAAGCATGCCGGATTAGCACTGTCGATTGGTTTAGCAGCGTGTTTTAACGCGGGTGTCCTTTATTGGCAATTACGCAAGCAAGAAATTTTCAAACCACTTGCCGGTTGGCGAGGTTTTATTTTTAAACTCGTCATTGCCCTTATCGTGATGTCAGCGGTTCTGTTTGGTGTATTGCACTTTATGCCAGAATGGCAAGAAGGCAATATGGCCATGCGTTTATTGCGCTTAATTTTTGTGGTGATTATTGGGGCTGGGAGCTATTTCGCCGCGCTATTCGCTTTAGGTTTCCGCCCAAGAGATTTTAAAAAGCAGAGTATTTAAGCCACAATAAATAACTGAAACGCCCCATTGGGGCGTTCAGAAATTCTTATTGTAGCAATTTTCTCACTACCCATTTGCTTGGCAATAGTATTAGGCATACACAAAGCGCTTAAGTAGCACCTTATGCCACCCGCAGTATTTAACAGGTTGTTAAAATTTTGTCAGTAATGACAGGGCCATTTGAGCTGGATTATTAGTCAAATAGTCCTGTAATAATCCATTCATTGGAAGATCATGTACGTCGAGTCTTGGCCTTTCCCCATGGGGTAGCGATACATGCCACCTTGCCACGGCTTTGCCGATCGATATAACAGCAGGATTAACAGGGGGATTTATGTCTCAACGTAATAAAAAAATGACCATTGCACTTAACTATATATCGGGGATAGCGCTGGTATTGATTGGTTTAATACTTCTATATGATAATTTCATTTTCAAGAGATGAATTTAAGGTTAAATGTGTCAAAACAGTATCGGCATCTTTGCCTGACTATAATGATACATTTAACCAGAGAAAAATAATTACTAACATTTGCTGTAAAAAACGTCATAACAGCTGGTAAGAAGCTTCGTGAAAATTTTAAAGAGAGGGGCTTTCGTCTAATAAATAATATCGCTGATTCATATAATGAGGCCGCTTTTTATTACGGTATTGGAGGGGCATGCTATTTCGTCTCTCAGCTCTAACGCTCATATTGAAATAAAGCGGTCTAAAGAGCACGAAAAAAATTTCCTGAAATTGAGTCGACAGAAACAATAAACCCTATGCACAGCATAGGGTTTATTATCAATATGACACTTAGATATCAGCTTACATACGTTCGACGGTATCGATCCCTAAAGTATCCAACCCAGCTTTTAATGTCTTCTGGGTCAATAACGCTAATTTTAAGCGGCTTTGGCGCTGAGCTTCATCTTCGGCGCTTAAAATAGGACAGTGTTCATAGAAGCTTGAGAACAGGCCGGCTAAATCATAAAGGTAAGCGCACATAACATGTGGCGTACCATCACGTGCGACCATCAAGATGGTTTCTTCAAATTGCATCAAACGCGTAGCAAGTGCAATTTCACGTGGGTCTTGTAACACGATAGGCAGTGTGAGATCCGCTTGTGTCACGTTTGCTTTTTTGAAGATTGAGGCGACACGCGTATAAGCATATTGCATATACGGTGCGGTATTACCTTCGAAAGCTAACATGTTATCCCAATCAAAAATATAATCCGTTGTACGGCTTTTTGATAAGTCTGCATATTTCACTGAACCAATACCGACAACATTTGCAACGTTGTTTAACTCATCTTCTGGCATATCGGGGTTTTTGCTGCGGATGAGTACTTGCGCACGTTCAATCGCTTCATCTAATAAGTCAGAGAGGCGAACAGTACCGCCTGAGCGAGTTTTAAAAGGCTTGCCATCTTTACCGAGCATCATGCCAAACATGTGATGTTCGAGAGACATTGATTCTGGGATATAACCGGCTTTACGTACGATTGTCCATGCCTGCATCAAGTGTTGGTGCTGACGTGAATCAATATAGTAAAGTGCACGGTCAGCATGCAGTACTTCATGACGATATTTTGCACAAGCGATATCTGTTGTCGTATATAAGAAGCCGCCATCTTTTTTCTGGACAATAACGCCCATAGGCTCGCCTTCTTTAGTTTTAAATTCGTCAAGATAAACGACAGTAGCACCTTCGCTTTCTACTGCGAGCCCTTTGGCTTTCAAGTCAGCGACAATCCCAGGCAGCATATCGTTATATAAACTTTCGCCCATGACGTCATCTTCAGTTAACGTCACGTTCAAGCGACGATAGGTTTCTTGGTTTTGCTGCATGGTGATATCAACCAGTTTACGCCACATTTTACGGCAGTACTCATCACCTGATTGCAATTTAACCACGTAACCTCTTGCGCGCTCAGCGAATACTTCATCGCTGTCATAGTGTTGTTTTGCTTCGCGGTAAAACTCCTCGAGATCTGCTAATGCCATGTCACTTGCATTTTCATTTTGCATTTTTTCGAGGTAAGCGATCAGCATACCAAATTGCGTACCCCAGTCACCAACATGGTTAGCACGGATCACTTTATGCCCTAAAAACTCTAAAGTACGTGCGGCAGCATCACCGATAATTGTCGAACGCAAATGGCCTACGTGCATCTGCTTAGCCACGTTTGGCGCGGAATAGTCGATGACGATAGTTTCTGATTTAACAGGGGATAGGCCAAGGCGATCACAGGTTAATGCTTGTTCCACTTGTGTGGTGAGCCAGCTTGGCTCAAGGAAAATATTGATAAAACCCGGCCCTGCGATTTCTACCTTGCTTGCAATACCTTCAAGATCTAAATGGCTGACAATCTGCTCGGCCAGTTGTCGGGGATTAATGCCCATTTTTTTAGCAGCGCCCATTACACCGTTGGCTTGATAGTCACCAAACTGCGCTTTCGCTGATTGACGCACAAGGGCATCACTGCCTTCTGGAGCTCCCGCTGCCTGCATTGCAGCACTGATTTTATCTGAAAGAATAGCCTGAATATTCACCGGATTACCTTAAATAACGAACCATAGTTATCGCATTGTGCCATCACATGCGTAGAACTAAAAGAAAGAAGAGAAAATTCGGCAGGTTTTATACCATATTTTAAGGGAGTCGTGCTACAGTCTGGCAGTTTTATTCACGGTATAGCTGTCATATTTCAATAGCGTTGATAACACAACAGACGAAAAATTGAGAGTATATCGCGAATGCGAAGAGATAAACGGTGTTTAGAAAAGAGTGTGTTGAATGACTGAATTTGCCAATGTGCCTGAACTGCAAGATCTATGGAACACGTTGCCTGAGTTTGAGCAAAAATTAACGCAAATGGCTAAAGTATTAGCTTTATCCTTAAACGATCACCTGATAGACCATGTTTCTGTCCGTTGTCATCATAATGAAACAGCAGAGCGCTGGCGGAAAGGCCTCCACCAATGCGGTCAGTTACTGTCTGAAAATGAAATTAACGGGCGTCCGATCTGTTTATTCGAATTGAACAAACCATTAATAATCGCATCTCAACAGGTTTATGTGGTCGAATTGCCTTTTCCAAAAGGAAAAATGTACCCACAAGAGACATGGGAGCACGTTGAGATGGTCATTAATGTCGCCCCAGAACAGCTAGAGCAGAGTGCATTGGCATTACTGCCACATCCGCTTCCAGAAGGCTACAGCTTGAAAATGAGTCAACCGAAAGGGCAGTTAGAAAGATTGCCTAATCCGACATTAGCAGTGACAAATGGGATAATTACTTTGAAATATCACCCTTACGCGCTGAAACAGATTATTGAAAGCGAAAAATAAGTGATGCAATTAACGTTATTACGAACAATTCGTAAAAAACTGTTAATGGTGTGATGTTAATCCGGTAACGTTCAAAAATTAGTGGCATCATTAATCGAATGTTAACGATTAACAAGTTCCTTTAAGTTATTAATTAGATGTTAAAGCAACGCTTTAATCCTACGTTTTGGAGGTGGTCATGGCAAAATTGGAAATTTGCTGTTTCGGTATCGAATGTGCACAAGTTGCACAAGAATACGGCGCTGATCGTATTGAATTATGCTCCGGTGCAGCAGATGGCGGCCTGACACCAAGTTATGGCTATCTAAAATTAGCAAGCGAAAAACTTCATATCCCCGTTCATCCTATTATTCGTCCGCGCGGAGGCGATTTTTGCTATAACACGAATGAATTTGAAGTAATCTGTGAAGATCTGCGGATGGTGAAAGAGATGGGCTTCCCAGGGGCAGTTATCGGAATCCTCGATACCGAAGGGCGTATCGATATCGACCGCATGGCGGTATTGATGGAAATAGCAACGGGAATGAATATCACGTTTCACCGCGCATTTGATATGTGCGTGAATCCCTTATTAGCCTTTGAACAACTAAAAAGTTTAGGGGTTGCTCGTATTCTTACATCGGGGCAGCAGCAGAATGCAGAGTTGGGGTTACCGTTACTTAAAGAGTTAAACGAAAAAAGTATTGAAATTAACGGCCCAGTGATTATGGCTGGTGCAGGGGTTCGGCTGGCTAATTTAAGTAAGTTTATGGAAATAGGGCTGGTAGAATTACACAGTTCGGCGGGGAAATCAGTTCCGTCAAGTATGAGTTATCGTAAAGCAGGGGTGACGATGGCATCAAACAGTGAAAATGATGAATTTACTCATTACTGCGTTGATGGGCCAACCGTTGAAGCGATGAAAGATTTTATTTCGATCACTGAAAAGATTTCGGCATAAAAACGAAACTATTCAATAATAATTAATAAAAAGGGAGAGTTTTATCTCTCTTTTTATTTTAGGTCATGTAATCAATACAGAAAAGAGATAGTAAGTAATAAATCGTTCAATATAGCCTTTTACCCATAAAACAGTATTCAAAGTCATTTTAGAGATCATGCTAAATAAGAATTAAATGATAAGGCAATATCGATAAGATATTAAAAAGGGGAATAGTTTCGCGCTTTAAAGAGAACAGTTATATGCTGTTTTTCTCGAGGTAATAAGGCATAAGAAACCGCGTATAAGATAATCTTCTTTATCCATAAATACACGTAAATTGATTGGGCCGTTATAGAAAATAAGATAATAACGTGCCCAATAAAATTACCTTGAACTAGGATTTGGCTGGAAAAACAGCGTTTGCATAAGAAACACCATTTTCTAGGATCTCAATTGCCAATGGTAGCAGCTTTGAGGGTTTTCCACCGTTATCCTCAGTCGTATAATTTCCTAATACAACGAGGTTCTTATCTTTTTCAGCCCCATGGATATATTTTACGACGGAATTTTTTATAGGCTCTAACTCATAGATCTTTTGATTCAGTATGGAAGCAAAATAGACATCATCACCTTTTTTATAGGCAACAACAGTAACCAAACGTCCTTCTGTTGAGTCAACGACCTTGAGTGTTTCAGGGCTTAATTCATTGTCGTAAATCTCTTTTGCTCTATTAATGAGATGAGCTCTCACTCGATTACCGACTGATGAATCGTTAATATAGTTTTCGATTTGAGCTAACCTATTCATATTATCTATAAACGCTTTATTTTGAAGGTTCTGCGCTTTAATACCACCCTCATAACCGCCGTGCTCACAAACTAAGGCAGGAAAGCTGTCTTTACGGATGCGATTGCCAACACGAACAGAGTTAATTACGATATCGTCACCGATATAGACTTCACTAATAAATGGCCTAAACCCCATAAATTCATTTTGATTATTCTTTGCATTAAACTCACCACAAACGATGGCTTCATCGGCATTCCTATGAACAACAATATCTTTATATTGTATTGAGTCAGGATCAGGATAATGTGTGGCAATCTCTTTTTTTATTGCAGTATGAATTTTATTTTCTGGGGGGGAGCAAGCGAATAAGAGAAAAGAGAGAGGAAAAATAAAAAAATGGGGCAGTTTCATGATCGTATCCAAATGAGTCTGTCATTAATAAAGGCTAACCGCTATTTAATTTTTGTATAAATATATTATATCAATAAATATTGAGAGATAAAATGTTTGCAGGGTTTGATAAATGTATTATTACTATTTGGGCAACTACAGATTTAAAAATACGGAGAATAAATTGAGAAAAGAATAAGAGTGAAACAAGTCACCCTTATTCGATGATTTTAGGGTTTACGTGCAACGAGGATAGCGCGTAATGGAGCAGGGTAACCTTCGATGGTTTTTGTTGAGTCATTAGGGTCTAGAAATTCTGCTAATGAATCCGTTTTCATCCACTCAGTACGGCGCTGCTCTTCAACTGTGGTGATGGCTTGGTCAACGATCCGCACATCGACAAAACCACATTTTTCTAACCAAACTTTAAGCATTTTAGCCGATGGAATAAAGTAAACGTTACGCATTTGTGCATAACGGTCACCGGGTACTAAGCACTGGAATTCATCCCCTTCAATAACCAAGCTTTCTAAAATTAGCTCACCTTCACTGACTAATTGATTTTTTAGCTGCCATAAGTGGTCAAGAGGAGAACGACGATGATAGAGCGAGCACTCCCATTGAAAATACGCTATCAAAGGCATTAAGTGCGGGGAGCTGTTCGATGCCTAATGGTAATAAATGAGCGCGTTGGTCATCGCCCAGTAATTTCCTAACCGCTTCAAATTGGCAAAGAAACAGCTGTGTAGGATCAATCCCGACGACAAATGAGGCGCCTTCGCCTAACATGCGCCACATGTGGTAACCACTACCACAACCCACATCAAGGATCATTTTATCCTTTAAAGGGGAGATGTGAGGTAAAACCCGATCCCATTTCCAATCAGAGCGCCATTCCGTATCGATATTGATGCCGTATAGAGAGAAAGGGCCTTTACGCCAGGGTTTTAATTGCTCAAGAATACTATTAAGACGGCGAGTTTCCCCTGCGGATAATTCAGGGTCACGTATCGCAGTTACGCTATTTTTTAAATCGAGTTGGGTGGGGGTCATGATGGGTAAATTTTCTAACATTTTTTCCCATGATTTGAATCCACCGTGTAATTGCGAGTTTTTCCACTCGCTAAGTTGAGCGGGTAATGTTTCAAGCCAATGACTTAAAGGGCCTGTTGCAATTTGCTGATAAAAGCGCCCGAAATCAATCATAACTGTGCCTCTTTAAGTGCTAATAAGGAGCCAAAGTTAAAGCATTGGAACCATACTTCACAATGCGTAAAGCCGGCTTGTTTTAACCGTAACTTATGCGTTTCAACAGAGTCGGTCAGCATAACATTTTCTAACATGCTGCGTTTCTGGCTGATTTCTAATTCGCTATAACCATTTGCACGTTTAAAATCATGATGCATATTGAATAACAATTCACCAATCTCTTTGTCTTCAAAATTGAATTTTTCTGACAGCACAAGGATACCGCCGGGTTTGAGGCCTTGATAAATTTTAGTTAATAGCTGTTGGCGGTCATTAGGATTAAGGAACTGCAACGTAAAATTGAGTACCACCATCGATGCATTTTCAATAGGGATATCGCGAATATCACCTTCGATAACCTCGACGGGCGTTGCGGCTTTGTAAGCGTCAATATGACGACGGCAACGTTCAACCATTGCAGGTGAATTATCGACAGCAATGATTTGGCAATGTTGCGCGGTAATATTGCGGCGAATTGACAGCGTTGCTGCTCCCAATGAGCAACCAAGATCATAGACACGGCTGTTTTCGGTGACAAAGCGCCCAGCTAGCATCCCAATCATCGTGATAATGTTTGAATAACCCGGCACCGAGCGCTGGATCATATCGGGAAAGACTTCGGCAACTTTTTCATCGAATTGCCAATCACCTAAGTTGGCAATCGGAGCGCTAAAGAGGCTGTCTTTATTGTTGGATTCCTGACTTGACATAAGATCTGTGTATGTAAAACAAAAGTAGTTGCGGATTGTAGCAGAAAAGGCGCGTAACCTGAAAATCAATCAGTCAAAACAGCAATAAAAGTTTTACGACACTTAAATAAAGTGCCGCGTTGATAATAAAAATTAAAGATTGAAGGAAAAAATTTGGATCCAAGGTAGGTAATAGATATTGGCGATAACCATCAATGTCATGGCAATATAGGTTGCCGCCATGCCTGAGCGACGATAAGAGATATCATGATTTTTCAGGCCATAAGAGTGGAGTATACGCCCTGCGATTAAAACTAAGCCACATAAGTGGATCATCCAAACCTGCGCGCCGTTCATCTCCATAAAAAGCAATAATATCAAAGCAATGGGGATGTACTCTATAGCGTTACCATGAGCGCGAATCGCTGTTTGTAGCTCATAGAAACCCCCATCACCATAAGATACTCGATATTGATTTCTGAGCTTCACAACATTCAACGATAGTTTAAGTAGTAACAAAGCGCCCAGTACAGCATACAGAGAGCTGACCATTTATTCACTCCATTGCTTAACCAAATTGATTCACTGATTGATTAAAACTATTCACTATATTAATAGATATTAGTAAAATTTACTAATAGTATAATGTCTAATTAGTTTACCCTTAAATTAA
The DNA here is from genome assembly GCF_028482365.1 of Providencia sp. PROV122. Lineage (NCBI taxonomy): Bacteria > Pseudomonadati > Pseudomonadota > Gammaproteobacteria > Enterobacterales > Morganellaceae > Providencia > Providencia sp. PROV122. The sequence goes on from NZ_JAMPQI010000024.1 coordinate 45,581, forward strand.
GGCTCCACAACAACGTAATCTGTTGGTGATTAACTTAATTAATTAGGCCATCTTGTTGTAATTTCGCCATAATGATCGCGGCAGTGGCTGAACATTTTGCTAGGTCATGGCTATCAAACCAAGCAAGCTCCGCAATTTCTGCGGCAGGGCGAGGGGTACCATTATAATTCGCAAAATAGCAACGAATACGTACCTGAGTTCCATCTTGCTTACCGTCAGCAGCGCCAATAAATTCATCATAAAATTGAAGAGAATCTTTATGTAAGGTTAAGGTTAACTCTTCTTCAATTTCTCGACATAAGGCTTGTTCATCACTTTCGTTAGGTTCGCGCTTTCCGCCCGGAATATAGAAGAGTGTCTTATTATGAGAACGAACCATTGCTACTTTGCGGTCAACAAGTGTAATCAAGCCTAACTTATCGATAATTTTATTGTCCATTGCCTTTAACTCTTTGTTTTAAGTGTTGGGGCCACTATGATGTGATGTTAATAATATTACTCAAATATAATGAAAACAATGGGTTTTGTATGGTTCCCCATTAGTAGACAGAATCATGGTCCACTAATGGGTAATATAAAATTTTATATGAATTATTTGGCTTTATTAATAATTTCAACTAACTCATATCTGACATTTGGGGCATCAGCAGGCGGATTAGCAACGTCAAATTGTTTGACTTTCAAAGTGTATTGGTAGCCTGGTTCATATTCAAACCCTTGGATATTGCCATAAAAAAATTCCCACTCGGCATTTGGGTCTTGTTTGACTTTCATACATTTCATGGGGGCAACACCAACGCAATCAGCCAATGTTGAATCAATATAAAAAGTTTTTGTGTTATCAGCAGGTTTCACGGTTTGGCAGCCTACAAGCAGTAGAAATAGAGAAGAAACGAAGAGACTTTTTTTCATCGGATGGCCTTATATGCAGTTCAAATAAGTATGATTATAATAAATAACAGCAGGTAATTATTCTTAAATCAATTCAAATTGAACAATTATTTTGCTCGTATGCAGTTAAATAGGTTTTTGTTTGTTATCACATTCATCGTCGTGCAGTGATGAGCTAGAATAACCCTATTATCTATTTTGTTTGAAAATTAAGCATCATTTTGTTTCGAGCGCGTAAGGATAATGGATAACGCAAACACCATTGTCTATGTTGCGGTCATGAAACAGAATAACGCAATTAAATAAACCCGCCTTGCAATATGTACATAACTCGCGGAGTCACTTAAAATCACCAACAGTCATAAATTCTGTTTATAGCCATGTACAGTCATCGTTACGTGTTTCGATTAACTTTTAATCGATTAAAAGATGATTAAAAACAAAAATATTAGCTGTGTCCGCTAATACGTAACTGTTTGTGCAACAGAATTTCCTGTATAATGTCTGCCTTTTTGACATTCTGAATGTTCAGCAAAATGCCAAATTTCCGCAGCAAGTAAAATGCACAACAAGCTGAGTAAAAAAGGATATTGTATGCGTACTAACTATTGTGGGCAGTTAAACATTGCTCATGAAGGCCAAAAGGTCACTCTTTGTGGATGGGTAAACCGCCGTCGTGATTTGGGTGGTTTGATTTTTATCGATATGCGTGACCGAGAAGGTGTCGTGCAAGTATTTTTCGACCCTGAGCGCAAAGACCTCTTTGAAAAAGCTTCGGAATTGCGTAATGAATTCTGTATACAAATTACAGGAACTGTCCGCGCTCGCCCAGATAACCAAAAAAATAAAGATATGGCGACGGGGGAAATTGAAATCTTTGCTGAAGATCTCAACGTTTTTAATAAATCAGAGCCACTGCCGTTAGATAGCAACCAATCTAATACGGAAGAGCGCCGCTTAAAATACCGCTATCTTGACCTACGTCGCCCTGAAATGTCAGAGCGCTTACGCACTCGCGCAAAAATTACCAGCTTCGTCCGTAACTTTATGGACAAAGAAGGCTTTATCGATGTCGAAACGCCAATGCTGACCAAGGCAACGCCAGAAGGTGCTCGTGACTACTTAGTGCCAAGCCGTGTGCATAAAGGTAAATTTTATGCGTTGCCACAGTCACCACAATTGTTTAAACAATTGCTGATGATGTCTGGCTTTGACCGCTATTATCAAATCGTTAAATGTTTCCGTGATGAAGACTTGCGTGCAGACCGTCAGCCTGAATTTACCCAGATCGACGTCGAAACGTCATTTATGACGGCAGAACAAGTACGTGAAATCATGGAACGCATGATCCGCCAATTATGGTTGGACGTTAAAGGTGTTGATCTCGGTGACTTCCCAATAATGACCTTCGCAGAGGCAATGCGTCGCTACGGTTCAGATAAACCTGACCTACGTAACCCAATGGAATTAGTGGATGTAGCTGATATCGTTAAAAATGTCGAGTTTGCCGTTTTTTCAGGGCCAGCGAACGATCCAAAAGGCCGTGTTGTGGCATTGAAAGTGCCTAACGGTGCTGTCATGACTCGTAAACAGATTGATGAGTATGGTCAATTTGTTAGCATCTATGGTGCCAAAGGGCTAGCATGGATGAAAGTAAACGAACGTGCAAAAGGTTTAGAAGGTATTCAAAGCCCTGTCGCTAAGTTCTTAAATGAAGACGTTATTAACCAACTTCTTGAAAAAACAGAGGCCGCCGACGGTGACATTCTGCTGTTTGGTGCGGGAGCAAAAAATGTTGTGACCGATTCAATGGGGGCATTGCGACTGAAAGTAGGTCGTGATTTTGAACTGACAGACTTAAATAGCTGGAAGCCACTTTGGGTGATTGATTTCCCAATGTTTGAAGAGGATGGCGAAGGTGGCCTAAGTGCAATGCACCACCCATTCACTTCACCACGTGACTATTCACCGGAAGATCTGGCCAAAAACCCAGAAGAAGCTGTTGCTAATGCCTATGATATGGTCATCAATGGCTATGAAGTCGGTGGTGGCTCTGTGCGTATCCATCGTAGCGAAATGCAACAAACCGTGTTTAATATTCTAGGTATTAATGAACACGAACAACGTGAGAAATTTGGCTTCTTGCTAGATGCATTAAAATACGGTACACCGCCACATGCCGGTTTGGCGTTTGGTCTCGACCGTTTAGTCATGCTATTAACTGGAACTGATAATATTCGTGATGTTATTGCATTCCCTAAAACAACGGCTGCGGCGTGTTTACTAACTAGTGCACCAAGCCAAGCGAATCCAGATGCACTAACAGAATTAGCTATTTCAGTTGATGCAAAAAACGCTGAAGACTAATTTATTCGACATGAATAGTTTTAAACGCCCAGAGTCGGTGTTAGTGATCATTACCGCTGAAAGCAGCGGTAATGTGCTTATGCTACGGCGCAAAGATGATCCTGATTTTTGGCAATCCGTAACGGGTAGCTTAGAAGATCATGAAGGTGCGTTTGAAACCGCAATGCGGGAAGTCCGTGAAGAAACGGGCTTCCTCCCCCAAGAGGGGCAACTGTATGACTTGGCGCGTGAAGTCACTTTTGAAATTTTTGCGCATTTCAGGCATCGTTATGCTCCCGGTGTAACACATTGCAAAGAGCACTGGTTTAAAATGGTACTGCGTGTTGAACAAGTACCACTTTTGACGGAGCATACTGAGTTTTGTTGGGTTCCACCGCAGAAAGCGGCGGAATTAACGAAATCTTGGAGTAACCGTCAAGCTATTTTAGAATTTGCTATTTAATTATTTTATTGACGTTTTTGGAGATATTTCATGGCAGGTCATAGTAAATGGGCCAACACCAAACACCGTAAAGCGGCACAAGATGCTAAGCGCGGTAAGATTTTTACTAAAATTATCCGTGAGCTGGTGACAGCGGCGCGTTTAGGGGGCGGTGATCCTGCTACTAACCCGCGTTTGCGTGCTGCTGTGGATAAAGCATTATCGAACAACATGACCCGTGATACTTTAAACCGCGCAATTGCGCGTGGTGTTGGGAATGATGAAAACGATAATATGGAAACTATCATTTATGAAGGCTATGGCCCAGGCGGCACAGCGGTGATGGTTGAATGTTTGAGTGATAACCGTAATCGTACCGTTTCTGAAGTGCGTCATGCTTTCACCAAAACAGGCGGTAACCTCGGAACAGATGGTTCAGTTTCCTACTTATTTACTAAGCGTGGCGTTATCACTTATGCACCGGGCGTTGATGAAGATGCCTTGATGGAAGCTGCATTAGAAGCGGGCGCTGAAGATGTTGAAACTTATGACGATGGCGCTATCGACGTTTACACCACACCAGAAACTTTTGGTGAAGTGAAAGATGCTCTGGATGCAGCTGGCTTTACTAGCGAAGCGGCCGAAGTTTCGATGATCCCATCAACTAAAGCAGAGCTGGATGTTGAAACAGCACCTAAATTACTGCGCCTAATCGATATGTTGGAAGATTCTGACGACGTGCAGGAAGTTTATCATAACGGTGATATCTCTGACGAAGTAGCAGCACAACTGTAATCAGCTATCACTCGCGTAGAGAAAGCGGGCTGAATTCAGCCTGTTTTCTCTAACGCATCTCTAATAATAGCTGCTCCTTTATCTACTCTGCGTGGCTTACTGGTTTGCCATCTAGCGCTTTTGTGCATTTTGTCTTTCCTGTCTGTTTTTTTGGGCCTAATGATATTGGGAAATAGGCTATTTCTGTGCTTTTTTATCTCAGCTTAGAGAGACTCGCTAGTCATAGTCGTTTATCAATACGATTATTAAGGGACGGCATGAGTATTGTCGCCGCGGAAAGATACAGATAAGATGATATTAAAAGTAATAATGGATATTAATAGGCTTTGATATGGCGATTATTTTAGGTATAGACCCCGGTTCACGTGTAACGGGCTATGGTGTTATCCGCCAACAAGGCAGGCAACTTTTTTATTTAGGAAGTGGTTGTATTCGTACTCAGGTTGATGATTTACCAAGCCGCCTGCAACGTATTTATGCGGGAGTCTCGGAAATTATCACTCAATACCAACCCGATGTATTAGCAATTGAACAAGTGTTTATGGCAAAAAACGCCGACTCAGCCTTGAAATTGGGCCAAGCTCGTGGTGTAGCGATTGTAGCAGGTGTTAATCAAAATATTCCTGTGTTTGAATATGCTGCGCGGCAAGTGAAGCAAACCGTTGTCGGTACAGGGGCCGCGGAAAAAAGCCAAGTACAGCATATGGTTAAATCGATACTTAAACTTTCTGCTAATCCTCAATCAGATGCAGCGGATGCCTTAGCGATTGCCATAACGCATTGTCATTTTAATCAGAATTTGCTTCGTGTTGGCGATCCTCGCTTAGTGTTAACGCGTGGGCGATTAAGATAGTGACTGGATATACGTCCAGCCTTTTTTATGGTATAAACAGCGCTATCAATAAAATAAACTGAGGGCTTCAAGGTGATAGGTCGTTTACGCGGTATTGTATTAGAAAAACAACCCCCCATTGTTTTGTTAGAATTGCAAGGTGTTGGCTATGAAGTCCATATGCCAATGACCTGCTTTTATGAATTACCCGAAATCGGTCAAGAAGCCATTGTATTTACCCATTTTGTGGTGCGTGAAGATGCGCAATTATTGTATGGTTTTAATGACAAACAAGAGCGTGCACTATTCAAAGAGCTGATTAAAGTGAATGGTGTTGGGCCTAAACTGGCTTTAGCGATATTATCAGGGATGTCGGCTCAACAGTTTGTTTCTGCTATCGAACAAGAAGCGATTTCATCATTGGTTAAATTACCGGGAATTGGTAAAAAAACGGCTGAACGCTTGGTCGTTGAAATGAAAGACCGCTTTAAAGGCCTCAATGGTGATCTGTTTAACCAACACAGTGATATTAAGCTGCCGGATGTCAATGTCAAAGTATCAAGCCGCGCTGATATTGAAGCGGAGGCGGCAACCGCACTGGTCGCTTTAGGTTATAAACCACAAGAAGCCAGTCGTATGGTCAGCAAAGTGGCTAAGCCAGACAGTGATTGTGAGTCATTGATCCGTGATGCATTACGTGCAGCACTTTGATTGAGAGAAAATAACGATGATTGAAGCTGATCGCCTAATTTCTGCTGAAGTGATCCATGATGAGGAAGAAGCGATTGATCGCGCGATCCGCCCTAAATTACTCAATGAGTATATCGGGCAGCCACAAGTTAAAGAGCAGATGGAAATCTTTATTCAGGCGGCTAAGTTACGAGGTGATGCTCTTGATCATCTATTAATTTTTGGCCCCCCAGGTTTAGGTAAAACCACGCTTGCAGGGATAGTCGCGAATGAAATGGGGGTAAATTTACGGACGACCTCCGGCCCAGTACTCGAGAAAGCAGGGGATTTAGCGGCGATGCTCACCAACTTAGAGCCGCATGATGTGTTATTTATTGATGAAATCCACCGCTTATCTCCCGTTGTTGAGGAGATCTTGTATCCCGCAATGGAAGATTATCAACTTGATATTATGATAGGGGAAGGGCCAGCAGCGCGCTCGATCAAAATTGATTTACCGCCTTTTACTTTAATTGGGGCAACAACACGGGCTGGCTCTTTAACTTCACCATTACGTGATCGTTTTGGTATTGTGCAGCGCCTTGAATTCTATAATGTCGATGATTTGCAATACATTGTGAAACGTAGCGCTCAGTTTATGGGTGTAGAAATTAGTGAAGAAGGGGCTAGACAAGTCGCCATGCGCTCGCGAGGTACACCGCGTATTACTAACCGTTTATTACGCCGTGTACGTGATTTCGCACAAGTCAAAGGTGATGGCAGCATCAATGAGCTAATTGCTAGCCAAGCACTCGATATGTTGAACGTCGATGCCGCGGGTTTTGATTACCTTGACCGGAAACTGTTAGTCGCCATTATTGATAAATTTATGGGTGGACCTGTGGGGGTTGATAACCTTGCAGCGGCTATTGGTGAAGAGCGGGAAACCATCGAAGATGTTTTAGAGCCATTTTTGATCCAACAAGGTTTTATCCAGCGCACTCCTCGTGGTCGGATGGCAACAGCTCACGCTTATCTACACTTTGGTTTAACTCCGAAAGAAGTTTAAGTGCTTAATGTCAGAAATTTCCCCCTTTACGGATAGGAAAAATAAAGGGGGAATATGATGCTACACGATCATTTACTCATTTGAATTAGGATCAAATGAGTAAGGGGAATCATATAATTCTAATGCTGGATCTGTACGAATCTGATAATTTAAAATGTCGTATAAATCAAATGAATTCCAATTTTGGCACTCTTTCTTATTGATTAACTTGTTATTTTTATAAACAGCTAATCCCTTAAATGCCCAGCCGCGGCCCTCGCCTTGATACAACAAATAGCTGTATGGGCCATTTTGAAAACGAATATATAGAGATTCACCAGCAATAAAATGTCCTTGCCCAACAAAAATATTTCTCGCTCCTTTTTCATTAAGCGGTAAGGTTATCTCTGGCTTAGCCAAAGTTCCGTATCGATATTGTGGTGTTTTCCCCGGGTCGACTATCACGCTAACATACTTTTTATTCTCCAGTTGGCAGGTAAATTCTGCGGCCATCACTGGTGTTGCAGATACCCCAATTATAACCATCCCAAGTAATGTTTTATTCATTTCGATACCTTGATACTTAATATTATTAGAGTATTAAGTATTTATTTTTTATTTTAATTAACGAGATGGTTAAGACTGAAAATAGCAAAAGTGTGAAGTTGATATAAAATAAAACCGCTCAATGGGGTATCACCTATTGAGCGGTAAGAAAAAAGCCTCAGTCGGTATTAATTTTTCGTTTTGACTAATAAGCTAAAGGCAAACAAGATTGCAGCGGTTAAGACCACTGAAGGGCCGGCTGGCGTATCGTAAAACGCGGAGAATGTGAGGCCTCCTGTCACCGATAACATACCAATTAAAATCGCGATCAGTGCCATTTGCTCTGGTGTTTTAGCGAAACGGCGTGCTGTGGCGGCAGGGATAATTAATAAAGATGTAATAATTAGCGCACCGACAAATTTCATTGCGATCCCAATGGTCAATGCAGTGACTAACATCAGTAGCAGACGTAGGCGTTGAATATTGACACCATCAACAAAAGCGAGCTCTTGGTTAACCGTCATGGAAAGCAGCGCCCGCCAGCGCCAGCAAAGTAAGCCGCAGACTACAATCACACCAATAAAGATAGTGATAATATCCTCGTAATTAACCGAAAGGAGATCCCCGAATAAGTATGCCATTAGGTCAACACGCACATTGGCCATTAAGCTGACAACGACGAGGCCGAGGGATAAGGCGCTGTGAGCCATAATGCCTAATAAGGTGTCAACAGCCAGCTGAGGGCGTCGTTCTAACCACACTAAAATCAAAGACAGCAGCAAAGTGACAGCAATTACGGCATAGAATGGGTTGATATTCAGCAATAGGCCAAATGCCACACCTAATAAAGAAGCGTGTGCAAGGGTATCTCCAAAATAAGACATGCGGCGCCATACCACAAAGGAGCCTAACGGGCCGGCAGCAATCGCCAATAACATCCCCGCAATCCAACCGGGTAACAGTAACTCAATCATGACGGCACTCCTTATTATGAATATGAGGAGCCACAACGTTACCTTCTAAATCATGTTGATGGTTATGATGGTGGCGATAAACGCCGAGTTGTGATGCGCCACGATAGCCAAACATCGCAACAAACTCAGGGTGGTTCGATACAACATCGGGTGTCCCTGAACAGCAAATATGCCCATTAATACATAATACTTTATCCGTTTTCGCCATGACTAAATGCAGGTCGTGAGACACCATAAGTACGGCACAACCAAGCTCTGTGCGTAATTGGTTAATTAAGTCATAAAGTGCGACTTGCCCATTCACATCAACCCCTTGAGCGGGTTCATCCAGAACCAAAAGGTCGGGCTTATTCAATAAAGCACGTGCTAATAACACACGCTGTGTTTCGCCACCAGACAGTTTCTGCATTGGCTGTGTCAATAAATGGGCGGCTTTAACACGTTCAAGAGCAGGTAACAGTTGGTCTGAACGAACAGCAGGTTTTAGCATTAAAAAACGCTTTACGGTTAATGGTAAGGTGGCGTCTAAATGTAATTTTTGTGGAACATAGCCAATAGACAGTGAAGCGGCTCGCTCAATGATACCTGTAGTCGGCGCTAACAGTCCTAGCACGACCCGAACAATTGTCGATTTGCCCGCGCCATTAGGGCCTAACAAAGTGACAATATCGCCTTTATTTAAGGTAAAGCTGACGTCTTTGAGCACCTGTTTCTCGCCAAAAGAAACGGAAATTTTATTTAAATTCAGTAATGGTTGCATGTGAAAAACATCTTGCAGAATTCATGTTGTGTTATATTATAACATTTCAAAATTAAAATCACGGAAAAAGACGTCTATGATACATAAATCTCAATTCAATGCCCGACAATTTATTTTAGGCGCCGTTGCGGCATCTGTCCTTAGCACAACGTTGGTCACTGCGGCAAAGGCGGATGTTGTGACCTCTATTCGCCCACTTGCCTTTATTGCCGCGGGTATCGCTGATGGTGTGACTGATACTCAGGTCTTGCTGCCAGATGGTGCATCACCCCATGATTATGCGCTTAAACCTTCTGATTTGAGGAAAATTAAACAGGCAGATCTTTTTGTTTGGGTAGGCCCCGATATGGAGATGTTTTTAGATAAGCCACTCAAGACGTTACCACAGGATAAACGTCTGGCGCTGGCAGAACAAGCAAATATTATTCCCTTGCTGATGAAAGGGGATGAGGAAGAGGCGCATGACCATGAACAGGGTGATGAAGCTAATCATGATGAGGATCACGAACATCACCACCACGGTGAGTATAATATGCATATTTGGCTGTCGCCCGAGATTGCAAAACAGGCTGCGTTAGACATTCACGATCGTTTAGTAGTGCTTTATCCTGACCAAAAAGATAAGCTGGACGTAAACCTTCGTAAATTCAATGAAAAAATGACGCAAAACGATAAGAAAATTGTTAATATTTTAGAACCAGCCAAAAACAAGGGCTATTTTGTTTTTCACGATGCCTACGGCTACTTTGAAAAACACTATCGGTTGGCTCCTTTGGGGCATTTTACGATAAACCCGGAAATTCAGCCTGGTGCACAGAAATTACATAAAATACGAACTCAATTGGTTGAGCATAAAGCACAATGTGTTTTTGCTGAACCCCAATTCAGGCCAGCCGTCATAGAGAGCGTAGCAAAAAATACGGGAGTCAAAATGGGAACTCTCGACCCGCTAGGTAGCGGGCTGGAAATAGGACCAGATAGCTATATGCAGTTTTTAACGCAACTGTCTAAGCAATACGCGAGCTGCCTGAATTAAACAAGAAGGAATTGTTTAGTGCAGCAAATGGCTAAAGGGCTTGCGCAGGTTTACGGTAGCCTGTCCAAGTCTCACAAAATAATGTTAGGAACATTAACAGTAGCAACATTGGCCGTCGCGATTTGGCGGCCAGCGCATTTACCATCAACTAACACAGATACTGAAGGTTCAGTCGATACCGTTATTCCTCTTGCATTTGTACCTTTGACTGATGCAACTGATGATATTATTCAAGATAGTAGCGACCAACTTCCTGATGAAGGCGTCGCTGATAGCACTGACGGTGAAACGGATGGTGCGCCAATCCCCCATGAATATGTTGTTGCAAGCGGCGACAACCTCACTAGCATACTGACTCAATTCGGTATTGAATCAGGTGATGTGGCGACGTTAGCTAATCAACATAAAGCGTTGCGTAATCTAAAAATTGGTCAAACGCTAAACTGGAGCCTGACCGATCAGGGGGAGCTCGACACTTTAACATGGGAAGTTTCTCGTCGTGAGACCCGTGTGTACACCCGTGTTGGTAGCACAAATAAATTTGAAGAAAAGAAAGAGATCCGTTCAGGTGAATGGACAAATAGCGTCCTTGCGGGGGTGGTAAACGGCAGTTTTGCGCAAAGTGCCAGCCAAGCAGGTTTAACACGCAGTGAAGGTCGTGAAGTGATAAAAGCACTTCAATGGCAAATTGATTTCCGTAAACTGAAAAAAGGCGATAAGTTCACCGTGTTAATGAGCCGTGAAATGCTTAATGGACGTAGTGAACAAAGCCAGTTGATCGGTGTTCGTCTACGTAGTGGTGGGAAGGACTATTATGCTTTCCGTGCTGAAGATGGTAAATATTACGATAGCGAAGGTAATGGTTTAGAAAGAGGTTTCCTGCGTTTCCCAACAGCCAAGCAGTTCCGAGTATCATCACAGTTTAACCCACGTCGAGTTAACCCAGTAACAGGGCGTGTAGCACCGCATAAAGGGGTGGATTTTGCAATGCCAGTGGGTACCCCAGTGCTTGCAGTAGGTGATGGTGAAGTGATTGTGTCGAAATATAGCGGAGCCGCGGGGAACTTTATCGCGATTCGTCATGGGCGTCAGTACACCACGCGCTACATGCATTTACGCCAATTACTGGTGAAGCCAGGGCAAAAAGTTAAACGGGGTGATCGTATTGCACTTTCTGGTAATACAGGGCGCTCAACAGGACCACATCTGCATTTTGAAATGTGGGTCAACCAACAAGCGGTTAACCCATTGACAGCGAAATTACCGAGTTCAGGTGGTTTAACTGGTAAAGAACGTAAAGAGTACTTAGCCATGGTTAAAGAAACTAAACCACAGTTAAAACTCAATTAACTCTTCATTACTGGCAGGTACAGTGTATCTGCCAGCTTTCTTTGTAACGCTTTCACTTATTATCATTTTAAGCTATAAAAGAGCGCGAACAGTTCTTTTAGGTACATTATGAATAAAGATAAAGATACCGACAGTAAATTAGGCTATGTGCCAACCTTTCATAAATCCTATTTACATCCTAAATACTGGGGAGTTTGGGCTGGGGCTGGCGTTTTTGCCGCTTTAGCCTATATTCCTGTTAAAATTCGTGACCCCATGCTGGCAAAAGTGGGGAAATGGGTAGGAAAATTGGCAAAAAGCGCAAGGCGCCGCGCAAAGATAAATCTATTATATTGCTTCCCTGAGCTTACCGAGCAGGAAAGGGATCAATTAGTGGATAGAATGTTTGAAACTGCACCTCAATCGTTTGTGATGCTTGCAGAGTTATGTATTCGTGGCGCTGATAAAACGTTAGCAAGAACACATTGGCATAACCAAGAGATTATTGATAACTTAAAGCAACAAGGCAGTAATGTTATTTTTATGGTGCCACATGGGTGGGCTGTAGATGCTCCAGCCATGTTACTTGCTGCAAAAGGCTATAAAATGGCGGCAATGTTTCACCACCAAAAAAACCCAGTAGCAGATTATTTATGGAATAAAGCACGTTACCACTTTGGTGGTCGCTTACACTCTCGAGAAGCAGGAATTAAACCTTTCATTGCTTCTGTACGGCAGGGATATTGGGGGTTTTATCTTCCCGACCAAGACCACGGCGAAGAGCATAGTGAATTTGTCGATTTTTTTGCGACTTATAAAGCAACATTGCCTGCTGTGGGCCGCCTAATGAAGGTATGTAAAGCGAAAATTGTGCCTCTGTTTCCGGTGTATGATCATCGTACTCATCAACTGCATATTTATATCCGTGAGCCTATGGATGATATTGATGGGCAGGATGATGAATATATTGCAAGAAGGATGAATGAAGAGCTGGAATATCTCGTCGGTCCAAATCCTGAACAATATACTTGGATACTTAAGTTATTGAAAACACGGAAGGGGGATGAAATTGAACCCTATCAACGTGATGATCTATATCGATAGTTTTACGTTCAATTCACTTAAATAATTATATTTTCTATGAATAGCACCTCGACTGAATTGTTATGTTAGAGGTGCTTTTTTTATATTTGGGGAATGCCTTACCTAAGAATCACCAATCTTTTATTGATTGGCTAATTATGATAATAATTTAGTTAATTGAGAAGTGAATAGAAAAAAAGATATTTATTTTTCTCTTTTATACTTTATTTATGATCGCTATTTTATCGATTTGCCTTATATCAAATGTTTTATAACACCATGATAAATAAGTGAATTATATATTTTTGGGGTTTATTTATAACTTATTTTTTGTAAGGTTATAACTGCTTAACTGCATAAAACGAAGCCTTTTATCGAGCGGAAAGGTCAAAAATCCTTATCAATAGTTAATATCAATTATATGGTAAATGAAATACACGTAAAAGGTTATTTTTATGAGATGATATAAATTGTTGTAATGCAGATAATGTGAGTTTAGTTGATAGCGCGTATTTGTCAGAGTAAAAATAGGCAATCAGAGGTGGAAGGTTGTATTGAGATGCTCATACATTTGCGTTATTTTTCTTTGTAACTAAAGAGTCGTGTGTATTGATGAATGATAATGGAGATATAAGTTTTTTCTCTTTTTCATAAGCTCACTATAGTTAACCGTTAACTTATTGGAACAGTAATAAGATTAATCTAATAGAGCACTAGTTTGATAAAATTTTGATGAAATAAGTATTAATTAAAAAGGTCATATTGTCTGCCATTCCCCCCTAGAACCCCACATTTGCTAATCAATAACAAAAAATTATTAGATTAATATCCTGATTTTCTTTACTCTCAATAGGTGTTTAACGAGCCATAAATTTGCAAGCATTTGACGAGAACATTAAATGTTAAATCATAATTTAATTTAAAGTTAAACATCATACCAAATATTTATTAATAAAATAATTAATTAATTTAAATTACGCTGGGATTTTTTTAATGATTTAACGCTAAGACAAAACGCTATATTAACGAATAGTTTTTATGTTTTAAATATAAAATAAATGGCAATAAATTTATTGTATATTTTATTTTTACTGATGATTAAATGATGGAAGAAATAAGAGTAAGTTTAAATTAATAAAGCCCAAAAAAGAGATTCTTTTTAACTAAGATGAAATTTGTACTAAAAAACATACAGACTTAAATAATATTTAACTAATGATGACAAAATGATCTGTAAGTGCATATACCTATTAACGGTGATGAAATATGTTGCTATATTTTTATTAAATAATAAAAATTGAGTCCAAAACTCTATTTGGAGACGCTATGGAAAAAACGAGAACGACATTGGACCAATGGATTACCTTGCAAGCTGTTGTAGATTGCGGGGGATTTGCACAAGCCGCTGAAGTATTACATCGGACTCAATCCGCTATTAGTTATACAATCAGCAAACTTGAACAAACACTAGAAATTGAAATCTTTTCATTAGAAAAAAGACGCGCTGTTTTAACACCGAAAGGTGAAATGTTATTAGCGTTATCTCGGGAGTTAACGAATAAAGCGATATTATTGGAAACAAAAGCTAAATTACTGAATAGTAAATGCAATATAAAGATTAAACTCGTGATAGACACGCTTTATCACACAGATAATCTTTTAGATAAAGTGGCTAATTTTATTAAAAGGCATAAAGATTATGACATTGATATAATCAAACAAAACATATCTAAATCAGATGTGTTTGCTTTAAAAGATTATGATATTTTGATTACAGATCAGCATGTTGAGACTTTAAATCCTATTTTTTTAGAAACGGTTGAATCTGTTATTGTGACTTCACCTGACCATATATTACAGAGTATTGAAGAATCTAACTTATTGGATTATCTATCTAAATATACAAAAGTTGTTCTTGATCCTTCATTGGAAGATACCGTTAAAAGTGCACAAACTATCAGCGCTGCATCACTAGAAACAGTTATTAAACTTGTCGAAAATGGAACGGGCTATACATGGTTGCCTAAAAATCTAATAAAAAACCAGTTGAATAATCATTCACTAAAACAGCTAAAAATTGCCAATAAAAATATTTACTATGATTTTTATATGTATGTGAATAAAAATTCATTGGTGCAAGATGTTTTAGGTGAATTTATAAACCATTTAGAGTTAACTGAGATTAAATAAACGTTAATCATTAAATGAGTAATCAAAAATAAACATTAAGTGTTTCGATATAATAACAAAAAATTCAATGTAACAAGATATTAACTAAATTAAATTGTGATGCTATATTTCGCTTGCACTCATGCACTGAGTAAATATTTATTAGTGCTGTGGCAATTAACATCAGAATATCTAATTATAGGAATCGATATGAGTATTCTAAAAAAATCCCTAACTGCTTTAGGGGTGGCTTTAGCTGTAACAACCGCTCCAGCTGTTTTTGCTTCAGGAACAATTGACTTTACTGGTGAAATAACTGATTCAGCTTGTGCAGTAGATAGTAGCTCTCAAAACTTAACGGTTGACCTTGGTAAAGTGTCAGTGAAAAGTTTAGCAGCAGCAGGGCAAATTGCTGGTTTAAAAGATTTTACTATTAAACTCATCGATTGCCCTGAAAATGCTAAAGTGGCAGTAAGATTTGGTGGCTCTCGTGATAACGATGACCGCGATATTTTACAAATAGCACAAGCTGGGGGTCACGCAACCAAAGTAGGTATTGCTTTATTTGAAAAGGATGCGACAACACAAATTAAACTATTTGAAGATTCAAAATTAGTTGAATTTAAAAATGCAGCAGGTGATTCAGTAGAATTGAATTACGTAGCTCGCTATAAAGCAACAGGTGCTGCAACTGCTGGTAAGGCAGATGGTACGGCTGTTTAT
Organism: Providencia sp. PROV122; assembly: GCF_028482365.1. Taxonomy (NCBI): domain Bacteria; kingdom Pseudomonadati; phylum Pseudomonadota; class Gammaproteobacteria; order Enterobacterales; family Morganellaceae; genus Providencia; species Providencia sp. PROV122. The sequence goes on from NZ_JAMPQI010000024.1 coordinate 61,224, forward strand.
AGCATTCAATATCAATAATAAATATATACCCTAAATAATTTGAGTTGCATCTAAAAGACAGACCTACATATTCTAAGAAGCATCGTTATTTAATGCCTCTTGGAGGGGATGGTGCACGTCAATCATGAGGCAATTTGAATATAGTGTGTATAGAGGGTAACGCTGTTACCCTCTCATTTTTAATAAATAAAATGGCCGAATTATGAAAAAAATAATTTTTTCAGCAGTTTTTCTTTTATTTTCTATTTCTCATTTTGCTTCTGCGGCGGGTGTCAGTGTGGGAGGAACTCGTTTTATCTATCAAGAAAATAAACGTGAAATTGATATCCCTATTTTTAATAGTGATAAAGAAAAGCCATTCCTTATTCAAACTTGGGTAAGTCCATTTGAAGGTGAAGGAAAAACACCATTTATTGCAACGCCACCATTATTTCGCATCGAGCCAGATAGTAATGCTGCTGCACGTATTTCTTATGTAGGTGAACCTATTGGTTCAAACCAAGAAAAATTATATTTGCTTAATGTAA
>NZ_JAMPQI010000025.1:0-54814 GCF_028482365.1 Providencia sp. PROV122
ATTTATTTTTCCGTGAATGATGTCTTTAAATACAAAGACCTCACTTACTCCGATTATTTCGGCGACGATAGCAGCAAAATTAAGCTCAGAAGTGGTGATGGGATCCATTTCAGCCCTAAAGGGCAACAAGCGATAGCTGAAAAAGTATTTTCATTAATTCATTTTGAAGAGGAAAAAGAGATACCTCATGAAGCAGAACAAACTGCGTCAAGCCAAATCCAAGTTAGCGGCAGCTAGCGTCATCGCTTTGCTATCGCTAAGCTTGTTGTCCTGTCAACAAGATGCCGAGCGGACGAGTCAAGGTTCAACACGAGGTGGTACACTCACAAATGTGAATGTACGTGGGCAGCTCATCAATAACGCTGAGCCAAACCTCAGCCACTTTGCGAGCAAACTAAAGCAAGGTCATCAACAGGTCCATATTGTTCAAATTGGGGATTCTCATACTGCTGCCGATTTCTTTAGCGGTAATTTAAGAACATTGTTCCAACAACGCTATGGTGATGCGGGGCCAGGTTTTGTACCTGCGATTTCCATTCCGGGGCAGCGCACTGCGACAATTAACCGTAGAAGCGATAAACAGCAATGGGAACTGTTTAGTAGCCGTAAGGATGAGCGTTTCGATTACCCTCTTGGTGGGCTTATCGCGTTACCAATGACATCGGCGAGCACTGTACAACTGATGCCATTGCAAGCGGCAAATGGGGTTTATCAACTGCAAGCTCTTTACCAAAACACAGCGGGCAGTCAGATGAGTGTCTCCCCTGCGGCTTCATCACCCGTTGCATTACCCGCAACAGGCAATTATTGGCGCTTCTCTTCTCCTGTGAATACTCAGTTACCGGCTGAAGTTACTGTAAGTAATGACAATAACCTCAAGCTAGGAGGGTGGCTGTTGCGCTCAAATCGTCCGGGCGTTATGTTATCGGCGATCGGCATTAATGGCGCGACAATCAATATGATTGATAAATGGCAGCCACAATGGGTTGAAACATTGGCACAGATGTCACCCGATATGGTGATCTTAGCTTATGGCACTAACGAAGCATTCAACGACAAGTTAGATTTAATTGCGTACCAGCAAAGCTTGCGTGAGAAAATTCGTCAAATCCGCCAATATATGCCAAAAAGTGTCATCGTTTTAGTCGGCCCTAATGACTCAATTAAATTTAACGATGCCACAAGCTGCGATGCCAAAATGCCTGTGCATTTAAAGAATGTTATCAAGATCCAAAAAGCGATAGCAGCACAAGAAAATACCCTATTCTGGGATTGGCAAGATTTTATGGGTGGGCCTTGCTCGATTCGTTCATGGGCCGCACAGGATCTCGCACGACCTGATAATGTTCACTTATCTGCCGAAGGCTATAAAAGAAGTGCGCAAGGCTTTTATCAACAGCTTAGCCAGTTATTAAACTAATCTAAAAAGCAAATGGCGAGATACGCTCTCGCCATTCTTTTTAGCAGCAAATACATTCATCGCATTATCTGCCACTCTTATTACCATCGCCACCTATAAACAACAATATTCGTATGGTACGCATCCTATCGAGTGGTCATACAAAATTCGCTTATTGAATCTCTTTGGAATTGCCCTATTTTGCTCTTCCCCGAACGCGATTGGCTTTCGGGGAGTCGTTAAATTACAAGAAAGCGAAGAAGATCATACCGACTATTGCCCCTGTAGTACCGAGGATAGTTTCCATAATGGTCCACGTTTTCAATGTCTGAGCTTCCGTTGCCCCCGTAAACTTACCAAACAACCAGAAACCGGAGTCATTCACATGGCTTAAAATGAGTGAGCCACCAGAAATACAAGTCGCTAATGCCGCCAATTGTGCCCCTGAATAACCTAACTCACCAACTACAGGCAAGACTAACCCAACCGTTGTTAAACAGGCTACCGTTGCCGAGCCTTGGATCACACGGACAGCGCCAGCAAGGACAAAACACGCAACGGCAATAGGCAAGCCTGCACCGATTAATGAATCACCTAATGCGGGGCCAACACCGGAATCAACAAGTACTTGCTTAAAGACACCACCAGCACCCGTTACCAATAAAATGATCCCCGCAGGTTGGATTGCCGCAGAGCAAACCTCCATGACTTTTTCTTTATTCATGCCATAGCGGAAACCTAAACCGTAAACAGCTAGCAGACACGCTAATAATAAAGCCGTAAATGGATGACCAATAAACTCAAGCCAATGCTCAAGCGTAGAGCCTTTTTCAACCAAGTGTGTTCCGATAGTTTTCAGGCCTACTAATACCAATGGGAACAAGACTAAAGATAGGCTAAACCCGAAACTTGGCATTTTGCCGTGATCCATCGTTGGTGCTTGGTAATCCGCTGGGATATCAATACTGACATGTTTACTAATAAAACTGCCAAAGAGTGGACCTGCCAATAACATACCGGGTATTGCCGCACACAGACCAATTAAGATCATCCAGCCATAGTCGGCGCCCATTTGTGAAGCGACCAACATTGGTGTAGGCCCTGGGAGTAAGAACGCAGCCGCAGCTGCTACCCCAGCAAACAACGGAATAGCCATGCGAACAACATTATGACCTGTGCGGTTTGCTACAGCGAATACCACCCCAATCAACAGCACGATCGCAACATCAAAAAATAGTGGTAATGCACAGATTAAACCGGCGATCCCTACAGCATAATGCGCTCTTTTCTCCCCAAATAATTGGAGTAGTTTTGTCGCAACCTGATCGAGCGCGCCTGTTTCATGTAAAATTTTCCCAAACATGGCGCCAAGTGCGACAACGATAGCCAAGAAACCGAGTGTTCCTGCCATCCCTTTTTGCATCGTTTCTGTGATGTCTTGCACTGGCATACCTGAAAATAATCCAGCGCCGATAGAGACAATCATCAATGCAACAAAAGCATGTAAACGGGCGTACATGACAAGAAACAGTAATAAAACCACAGAGCCGACCGCAGTCAGAACGAGTGTCAGTGTGCTTAATGCTTCAACTGGGGTGTTCATGAATTGCCTCCAGAAACAATTTGATGAATAGCCGTACGTGTATTTTCAATCACTTCATCAAGTGATGGGCGAATATCGACAACATGAACATCCTGTTCTTCTGATGTAGGCTCTTGCAGTGCCTGAAATTGTGATACCAACATTTCAGGCTTAAAGAAGTGCCCTTTACGTGCTTTGAGGCGATTTTCAATGAGCTCAGCATCCCCTTTCAGGTAGATAAAATAGAGATTCTTATTACCTTCTCTTAACTTATCGCGATAACTTTTTTTCAATGCAGAGCATACAACCAAAGAAATAGGGTTGGTTCGCTGCATTGCAAAAATGGCATCATTTAATGCTGCAAGCCAAGGTTGGCGATCTTCATCATTCAGTGCGTGGCCCAAAGCCATTTTTTGAATATTTGCTCTCGGATGCAGAAAATCACCATCTAAAAAAGCCGCATTTGTTTTTTGAGCGACACCGCTTGCGACAGCCGATTTACCGCTACCCGATACCCCCATAAAAACAAATGTATAATTTTGTGCTTGGGTATCACTCATGGGAAACTCCTCAGGTGTTAAATAAAAAAGGTACGCTTATTTTTTGTTTACCGATGATAGAAACTGAATTGTTACCGGTAACAGTTACCAGTAACATTATCAGCAGTGCGGCTATTTTTAGCAATTATCTTGATAGGGAAATAAAGAGATCTGTGATGCCTCTCTCACTAATATGCTGCATCACTTTTTAATTTCAAATACTTTCACCGGGCAGTAACTCAAAACCAACATCAAATAACGTTTGTGGTAACTTTTTACCATTAATGCGCGCGAGCAGTACTTCGGCGGCCTTACGCCCCATGCTATCCCGAGGGGTTAAAACACTGGCTAATTTCGGCGTCATGACTTGCCCAACATCATGACCGTGAAAACCTGATATTGCCAAATCTTCAGGAACTTTAATGCCAAGACGCTGGCACTCAAAAATAGCACCGATGGCAAGGTCGTCGTTGGTACAAAATAAACCATCTGCCTCGGGGTATTTTTCTTTGCACTCATGAAGTAACTGAGCGCCTAATGAATAAGAAGAGCTTGCTTGCGTCATCACATTACGAGGCTCCAACCCCGCATCACGCATCGCTTGCTCATAGCCTTGTAGCCGAATAAAGGTCCGTTCATCATATCGAGCGCCAAGATACACCACATGTTGGCAGCCACGCGCTAACATAGCTGCTGTCATCTGCCGTGAGGCTTCAAAGTTATCAATACCGACAGCAACATCTAAACACGGAGAGACGCTATCCATGATCTCAACCACAGGGATCCCCGCGGTCTTCAACATTCTAAGCGTGCGATCAGTATGGGTACGCTCTGCTAAGATCACACCGTCAATATTGTAAGAAAGTAGAAAAGTTAAGCGCTCCTCTTCTTTTTCAGGAAGGTAACCATAGTGTGCTAGCATGGTTTGATAACCATAATGGTCAGTCACTGTTTCAATACCGCGGATCACTTCAGCAAAAACTTGGTTGGTCAGCGACGGCAACAGAACACCAATCGCATGGCTGGTTGCATTAGACAGCAAATCGGGGGCCTTATTGGGAATATACCCTAACGCTTCCACCGCTTGAGCAATTTTACCGCGTAACACTTCAGAAACCTGCTCTGGGTTTCGCAAAAAGCGACTAACTGTCATTTTCGTGACACCGACTCTGTCGGCAACATCCTGTAGTGAGGGTCTTTTTTTCTTCATATATTCCGTGTTTCTAACTTACGCAAGTGCGAGTGACTATGTTCAGCGATATTTGTATGGATAGCAATGTTTGTTACTGATTTACATCACAGAATAGCGGAGTTTTCCGACTAATGTCTCTTTTGTTATTGACTCCTTAGTATGACTCCGTTAACTTCCGCGTTATATATCAATAAATATAACGAAATTTCTTTTTAGCACTATGGGAATCAATCGTAGACTCTTTATTCAATCCTGCGCGGCGTTAGCGGCACTCGCTTATTTGCCTGCTTATGGGCGCATTGAACAAGCGTTGTTTGGTGTATTACCACAACCAAACAAAATCCAGCGTGTAATGAGTTCTGGTCCACCTGCAGATTTACTGCTATTTGCTTTAGCCCCTGAAAAAATGGTTGGATTCTCATCCATTCATTTGCAAAAAGGGCATGACGAACTATTTGCTCAACAATGGCGAGATTTGCCTATTTATGGTCGCCTAGCAGGTCGAGGAAGTACGCTATCTTTGGAAAAGCTGCTCGATTATAACCCACAGTTAATAATTGATACTGGAAATATTGATGACACTTATCGCTCTCAGGCGGCGAAACTTGCCAAACAAACAGGCATTGCTTATTTACTGATAGCCGGAGGGCTACAAGATTCACCACAGCAATTACTTCAACTCGGTGAGACCTTAAATGTACCGCAGCAAGCTCAAACGCTCAGCACATTTGCCAAACACTATTTGCAAGACGCGAAACAATTCGCCATACAACACCATGCGAATGCCCCCAGTTTCTACCTAGCTAGAGGCGCCAAAGGTTTACAAACAGGCACCCGAGGCTCTATTCATACTGAAGCCATAGAAATATTAGGTTTCCGTAATGTCGCCGATATTCCTAATTTTAGGGGGCTAACAGAGGTTTCAATGGAACAACTGTATGATTGGAACCCCGATATTATTATTACTCAATATCAAGAAGCCGAGGAATTTATTCGCCAATCCGCGTTATGGAAAGGGTTAACTGCGGTTGCCACTAACCAATTACTGACCTTTGGAGGAATGCCATTTGGTTGGCTTGATGGCCCCCCAGGAATTAACCGCCTCTTAGGCATGCGCCGGTTACAAAGCCATTTTGATCAACAAATCGAATCCACCATACGCGATGACATCAAACAATTTTTCCATCTGTTTTATCACTCATCGGTGACTGATACGCAAATTGATAGATTGATGGAATTATCATGAGCCGCACAATCAAACCGTTACTTCTTGTTATCGTTTTTATCGGCGCCCTGATCATTGCATTAATTAGTGGTAAGTATTCACTTACGCTTAATCAGCTCATTGATTTAGTTGTGTCTGAATTTACCTCACAAACTCTCGCCGATGACCCACGCAATGCCACTGTTTTTTGGCAAATACGTTTTCCTCGCACACTCGCCGCGATGGTGATTGGAGGAGGACTGGCGATTGCAGGAGCGGCTTATCAGGGAATGTTTCGAAATCCATTAGTATCACCCGATATACTTGGGGTTTCAGCGGGGGCTGGGGTAGGTGCTGTTATTGGTATATTTTTAGGTCAATCGCTGCTCTACATTCAACTAGCCGCCTTTGTTGGTGGGCTATTGGCAGTATCTTTAGTGTGCCTAATTGCCCGAATGGCGCGCCAGCATGACCCCATTTTATCTCTCGTCTTAGTTGGTGTTGCGATCAGCGCCTTATGTGGTGCAGCCATCTCTTTAATAAAAATTCTTGCAGACCCTTATACCCAATTGCCTTCTATCACCTTCTGGCTATTAGGCGGGCTTTCATCCATCACCCAAAGCGACCTACTGTCTGTGTTGCCCATTATGTTGGTTGGCATTATGCCACTGTTACTGTTGTGCTGGCGCATGAATTTACTGAGTCTATCTGATGAAGAAGCGAAAAGTTTGGGGATCAATGTCAGCTTAATGCGAACAATATTTATTATTTCAGCAACATTGATTACCGCCAGTGCGGTATCCATTGCAGGGATCATCGGTTGGATTGGCTTAATCGTTCCGCATATCACCCGAATGATAGTGGGCGCTAACTTCCGCTATCAACTCCCTGCCTCAATGGCTATTGGAGCCATTATGTTACTCATTACCGATACACTCGCTCGCACTATTGCTTCCATTGAGCTTCCACTCGGCATATTAACTTCAGCGGTCGGTGCCCCTTTCTTTTTGGCAATCCTTTTACAAACACGGAGTGCCAAATGAACCTAATCAGACTGGAAAATGTGGCGATTGGCTATCATCATCAAGCCATTATGACAAAAATTAATTTCGCGTTACAAGCTGGCGCGATGACCTGCCTTCTCGGTGCGAATGGGTGCGGCAAAACAACGCTAATGAAAACTTTATTAGGGCTTCTTCCTGCTCTTGAAGGTCACATTTTATTAAAAGAAAAGTCACTCACCTCTTATAAACCGGCTGATATAGCGAAAGTAATTGCTTACGTACCTCAAGCTCATGATACCCCGTTCACCTTTACTGCCATAGATATGGTCATGATGGGGCTGACGCCTCACCTCTCACTCTTTTCTGTTCCCGGCGCCAAAGAACGCGTACTCGGGCTAGAACAACTAAAAAAGCTGGGGATTGAGCATCTTGCCTCGCGTTTATACAGCACTCTCAGTGGGGGAGAAAAACAGTTAGTATTGATAGCCCGAGCCTTAATCCAAAAACCAATCATGTTAATTATGGATGAGCCCGCCGCGAGTTTAGACTTTGGTAACCAGATCCGTTTATTGAAGCAAATTGAACAATTAAAAGCAGATGGGATCACTGTTCTCATGTCGACTCATCACCCACAACATGCTGCCGCCATTGCAGATAATGTTATCTTACTGGATAAACATGCTGGCGTAAGACAAGGCTCTGCCGAAAGTATGTTAACACTTACCAACCTAGCAAGACTCTATTCTATTGATGAAGAGAGTATTGCCGCTCATTTTCAGCTTCCAGCTCATTTTACTCGCTAAGGTGAAAGTTATGCTTATTGACCAATTAGATTTTGCTCAGATGTACCAACAACATATGCAACAAGCCCAGCGTTCACGCAAAGAGCCTGAGCATTGGGATAAAAAAGCGCAAAAAATGGCACAAACCTGTGCAAACCCACAAGATCCCTACTTAATTCGTTTTCGTGAACTCATGGATTTTACTGGTGCAAAAACCTTATTGGATGTCGGATGTGGGCCGGGCTCTGTCTGTTTGGCACTGGCAAAGCATTTCACCACCGTCATTGGTATTGATTACAGCCAAGGTATGCTTGATGCTGCCCAAGAGCGTGCGAAAGCAATGGATATCAATAATGTTCGATTTGAACAATTAGCATGGGAAGATAACTGGGCGCAATTGCCTAAAGTCGATATCGCCGTCGCTTCACGGTCCACTTTAGTCGATGACCTTAAAACAGCCTTATTGAAGCTCAATCGCCAAGCAAACTTACGTGTTTACACCACGCATACTGTAAACCCAACCTTTATTGATGAAAATATCATCCAATTTATTGGTCGGGAAGTCGTTCGCTTACCGACTTACATCTATGCGGTGAATATTTTGCATCAAATGGGAATAAATGCGCGAGTCGATTTTATTAACAGCCCAGATAAAGGCGGATTTGAACAAGTTGAAGATTTTGTCGAAAGCGTCAATTGGTCACTCAAAAATCTCTCTGATGAAGAGATTACAAAATTACACCAATATTACGACCTGCAACTCGCGTCAGGAAAGCGCATTCCCTATCCTGCGCGCAACTGGGCCATGGTGTCATGGGATGTTGTTGATGAAATGAGTCTAACATTATGATTTATTTACCCGATAGTTTTATCGACCAGCTACTTCTTGATGATATTCAATATGGCGATTTAACAACACGCTCTTTAGGCTTGCATACTCAAGCAGGCACAATGACATTGGTTTCGAAACAGGGTGGGTGTATCAGTGGTATTGATATTGCCTCACGCATGCTAAATAAACTCGGTATTGATTTTCAAGCTAATTATCGTGATGGCGACGTGGTTCCAGAAAATAGCTGCTTAATAAAAGCCTCTGGAACAGTAGAAGCCCTTCATCAAGCATGGAAAGCCGTACAAAACGTCCTTGAATGGTGCTGCGGTGTTAGTCACTACACCCACCAAATGGTCAGTCTCTTAAAGCGTTATCAACCTGATGCCCAACTTGCCTGTACAAGAAAAACGGTGCCGGGAACAAAGTTACTTGCATTGACCGCTATTATTGCTGGCGGCGCTATTATTCACCGAGCAGGGAGTGCGGAAAGCATTCTATTGTTCACCAACCATCGTCGTTGTCTTGCCGACCCCGATGATTGGCACTCGCATATTCATACACTTAGGGAAGCCGCCCCTGAAAAACAGATTATTGTAGAGGCAGATAATAGACAACAAGCGACACTCGCCATTGAGGCTGGCGCCGATATTGTTCAATTAGATAAATTCAGCCCAGCACAAATCCGCCAATTGCATCAACAAATACAAACACAAAATCGTTTATGTCGGCTATCTGCGGCTGGAGGGATCAACTTACAAACAATAGAGGCGTATGCGCAAACAGGCATTAGATTGTTTGTCACATCGGCTCCTTATTACGCTCCCCCCAGAGATATCAAAGTAAACATTTTCACAGGATAGACCTAATTTAAACGAACCCTATGTTGCAAAGGGTTCGTTTTCTCAATAAACGACGCACATCGTTATATAAAAAACAACATATCGATTTAGGCAAATTGGAATTTTATGATGAAAATAAAACAGATCACTTATTTAGTTGGGATGGCACTATTTACTACACACAGCTTTGCAGCCACCTTTGAAAAATTAGCTAATCGTGATGTGATGAGTGTTTGGAGTACACCACTTGCAGCCGATGAAAACATCATGACTCAAGCGCAAATGAAGCAGCTGAATAAAACAAATGTTGCTCAAGCGCTTAGTACAATGCCTGGTGTAGTGATCCAAAAATCAGGTAATCGTAATGAAACTCAAGTGAATGTCCGTGGTTTTGATAGTCGCCAAGTACCTGTGTTTTTTGATGGTATCCCAACTTATGTTCCTTATGATGGAACATTAGATCTTGGGCGTTTTATGACCAGCGAACTCGCTAGTGTTGAGTTGTCGACAGGCTATACGTCATTGTTACAAGGCCCCAACTTGATGGGTGGCGCCATAAACTTAACGACCGCCACACCTAAAAAACCTTTAGAGGCCAATATCAATCTAAATCAAGGCTTTGCTCGCGGCGCTGATAATGCGCGCAATATCAGCGCTCGTTTAGGCGGTCGTAACGATCTTGGCTTTATTCAGCTCAGTGGTAGTCAATACAAACAGCGTTTTATGGGGTTGCCTGATTCGGCTGATAATAACCCATTAGCCGGTAGTCACGGTCGTCGAACTAATTCAGCCACAGACGATAAGCGTTTAATGTTAAAGATGGGCTGGACGCCACGCGACGCTGATGAGTATGTGGTCACTTATTTAAAACAAGATGGCGATAAAAATAGCGCCCCCAGTGCTGATAATAAAAAACAGCAAATTTGGCAGTGGCCAGAGTATAACAAAGAGAGTATTTACTTTAATGGTACGACCCAAGTTACCAATGATATTGCGCTGCAAAGTCGGCTCTATCACGACAAATTCAAAAATACGCTCCATCAATACAAATCAGTTCAGGATTATCGAGCAGGCAAATACAATTACAGCCACTATGACGATTACAGTAATGGTGCCGATATGCGTATCGATTTTACCCTTCGTGAAATAGACATGCTGTCGTTCGCTGCCCACTGGAAAGAAGATATCCACCGCGCACGTAGTAATAAAATCGTTCCTTATGATCGTTATAAAGATCAAACTTGGTCAATCGCCACTGAATACCAATGGGTTGCAACCGATCAGCTTGATATCATTGGTGGGCTTGGCTACGACTGGCGCAATAGTGATGATGGGAAACGTTATTTATACAATAAACAAAATGTCGTTACTGGGATTGAAAGCTATGAAGATAACCGCCAACGTGCCTTCAATTGGGAACTTATGGCCCGTTATCATCGAGCAAACAATGATACGGTACAATTTTCAGTGTCAGATAGAAGCCGTTTCCCAACCCAAAAAGAGCGCTACACTAAAAATAAGATGAAAAACAATGATAGTTTTATCATCAACCCGCATCTTGATGCAGAGCGTGCTTTAACATTTGATCTCACTTATAAAGGCTACATCACCGCCGATTGGTCCTACAATGCTAGCGCTTATTATAATCATGTCTCTGATGCCATCATGGCACACTACATACATTATGACCCCGCCGCGGGCAGCGACGTTTATCAAAACCGTAATAGCGGTAAGGTTAATTATGCTGGGATTGATTTAGGCAGTCATGGCCAAATTACTGACTGGATGGCTGCGGGTTTAAGTTATAGTTATATTCATGCTGACCCAAAACACGATAGCGTAAAACATGTTGCAGAATTACCAACACATAAAGCGTTCGTTTGGATTAAGTTTATGCCTAATGAACCATTTAGCATTACAGTAACAGAAGAAGCAAGAAGTTGGGCATTTAATTATATTGATAGTAATGAGAAAGTTAGGGGTTTTGCAAAAACGGACATTCGCTTTAATTATGATCTAGGTCATGGAATTTCTATAAATTCGTCAGTGAATAATTTATTTGATAAGTCATATCAATATACCTCTGGATATATTGAAGAGGGTCGTAATTACTGGTTGGGATTTGAATATAACTATTAACCATCAATTAATTTAGGTAAGAGATTCATCTCTTACCTAATAATTAAATAGATAATAAGAATTATATTAAATCACTATTTTCAAATAAAATTTAATAATATAGGTGCTTGTACTTAGGATTCGTCTTAATAATATTTAATCTCTTAAGCCCATTATCATAGCCAAACCTATATTTTAGTGATATATGGTTTTTTACACATATTCAATGCTATATACAGATATATAATTCTAACTTTACATAATTATACATTACACAACTCTGTTTTATCAGCTATATCTATATATTTAAGTCTAAACTCATCAAAGTCTCATAGCGCAATACTTGAAGTTAATTGATTCCGTATTTAGACTATAGGAATTATAAATATTCATAAAAATATACTTTTACTAATACTTTTAGATTTTAGAAAATTATTCAGTTTTTATCATGATTTCGCCGTCTTAGGATTAGAAATTAGAGAGAGCAACCGTGTTCATGAAAAATAGCAAAGACTATCTCATAAATAATAAATTTATTTTTGAGACAGGTAAGAACTTCATTTTTATAAAGAATGAAGTTGATAAGTTCGTTGAGTTATCAAAGCCTGCATCACGACTATTGAATGAAATCATCATACTTAACCAAAAATCCAAAATTGCTACAAGAGAAGAGCTACTGATAAAAGTTTGGGAAGAGTATGGCTTAGTAGGTTCAAACAATAACTTAAATACTTATATTAGTGAAATAAGAAAGAAATTTGAGTTGATCGGTATCGACCCAAAATCTATTGTTACCGTTCCTAAAAAAGGGTTTCGTTTTGATTGTGACGCCTTAGAAACCATCACTGATGAAAACGATACGCCATATTTGCCAGAAGAAGAGATAGTCGTACTAAATAGCAGTGATGTTACTTTAGGTTTAGATGACTATGAACATTCCGTTACGTATTCTTCACAATATAGTGAAAAAAATGCTGAGGAAGCAACAACTCAATTTGTTGATCAGAAATCAATTATAGAAGAGCATCTTCATCAACCACGACAAGATAATTCGATATCAGAATTATCATCAACCGTACAAGAAGAGCCACAACTGCTCAAAATACAGAATAAGGGTAAATTTAAAAATAACCCTATTTTGTTCGCTTTGATTGCAATGTCATTATTTTTGTTCATTTTTGTTTTCTATTACACCACTAATTCTAATGCAAGCATGGAAGTAAATAGCTACATGACAGTCAGTGAGCGAGACAAATGTTTGATACAAATACCTATTAATCTCATTGAAAGCTCAACAAAAGATAGCATCGATTTTGTGAATAAAAAACTTGATAAATATAATGTAAATTGTCAAGAGCCTAAGCGTGTTATCTTACTTTCAGAGCCGAATAGTATTCAGTCTATTGATAAAAATATATCCCTTAGTATTTGTAAGGAAAAAAAGGCTCAATATGACTGTGTATCAATCAATGATCAGAGAATTTAAATGAAAAAATATATTTTATTGTTTTTATTTGTTTTTATTTCGGCTGTGGCAACAACAACATTTATCTATAATAAAGATAATGATGTGAATATTTGTAACTCTGATATTTTATGGATAAAAGATAACGGTACCGATGATGGGATTATGCTGAAGTCAAAAACCAGTGTACTCGTCGCAGATGATAACACCGGAAGAATGAATATGTATGGTTATATCAAGGAGAATAATATTTTTTATCGCCTTGATAGAGCGCTCTATTTTAGCTACCACGCGATTGATAAAAATAACCATTATTCGATACGGTTTAAATCGTTATCGATCACAAGTTCGGATAACGTTCCTCAAAAGCTGTTTGCAAACTTTATTCAGCTTGAAGAAGAAAAAATACACTATTATATTAATTTAACTAAAATGGATGATAATATTTACATTATCAAAGATGAAGCCTACTCATCATTTACTTGCCATGCTGATAAATAGAAAAAGCCTACTTAGAAAAAGTAGGCTCAGCCGTGAAAATTTCAGAAAAACACTCAAAAGGGTTAATAACTAAGGCCCAAATATGGCTACTTGTGGAATGCCATCCTGACCGATCGTTCCACGAAACATTCCCTTCGTATTGAATTGCATAACAAAATTACCTTTGCTATCTATCGCAATAATACCACCCGTACCACCCATATTTTTCACAGAGTTTAAAGTATTCATCACCGCTTCTGCTAACGGTGTATTACTGTATTTTATTTGTGCCACAACATCATAAGCGGCCACTCCACGAATAAAAACTTCACCTAACCCCGTGGTAGAAATTGCAACTGTATTATTATCAGCATATGTTCCTGCCCCAATAATAGGCGAATCCCCAATACGACCGTAATGCTTATTGGTGCTGCCACCTGTAGAGGTTGCCGCAGCAACATTTCCACGGCTATCTACAGCTACTGCACCTACCGTGCCATATTTATAATCATAAAGCAGAGGATCTTCAAATAAGGCAGCATTTAGCCCTTTTTCTTGATCAATTTTATGGCTAATTTCTTTGACTTTTTTTAGCTGTTCAAGTCTAGATTCAATAATAAAATAAGAAGGATCAACGAGTTCCAACCCCTCAGCTTTTGCAAATTGTTCTGCACCGGTACCACCCATCATAACATAAGGGCTTTTGGTCATAACTTTATAAGCCGCTATAATTGGATTTTTAATGTTAGAAACCCCAACGACGGCCCCCGCGGTATGGTCACGTCCATCCATAATGGAAGCATCCAGTTCTACTTTATTATCCGTAGTTAAAGATGCGCCTTTACCCGCGTTATATAATGGAGAATCCTCCATGATGATCACAGCGGCCTGTACAGCCTCAATACTGTCTCCACCTTTTGATAAAATTTCATACCCTGCTTGCAAAGCTTCTTTCAACTTTAATTCATGTTCTTTCTGTAATTGAGGTATAAGTGATTTTTCTGTTATATCACCAGCTCCTCCATGAATTAACAACCTAAAATTATTATTTTGTTGAGACATTGCAAAAGAAAATGGGAATAATAAAATAAAAAAACTCAGAAAAAGCGCTAGTATTTTATGTATATAGAATATTTTTTTCATTCGAAAACCGTGTAAACTAATTACCAAATATTACTCTTTCTGAGTTTTAGACCGGAAATAACTAAGATGAGTCGTTTATAACGTTGTTGTACGCTGTTCTAAAGGCATAGAAAACTCGTCCAGCACTCTCCAAGTTACTTTCGCGCCACTAGGAACAGATTTATTTTTCAGTTTAAACCTTTGCTCTCCTTTAGGAATCAATGGTTTAAATGTTTCATTTCTATCAATCTCAATAGAATTCACTGAAATATCTTCGAAAGTCATATATATAGGTGAATTATTTGTAACAATAAGTTCATTATTCTCCACCCTAAATTGTAATTTATCCAACTCTTCTTTAATTCTATAATATTCAAGCTGTTTTGGTCGGTAATATACTTTAAAATTCATCACGCGTACTACTGATAACTCAGAATTATGCTCGACATTATCACCCTCCTTTGGTACTTCAGAGGTTGGTATTGCTCTAAATTTAGCGATATATACAGACTCTCTGTCTTTGGGCATTTTTGACACATCACCAGCAAAGATAACTCGCCAATAATAGCGAGTTTTACCCTCTAATTTGTGTAATGGTGGCGTAATAATGAAAGGGATTTCTTCAGTATTACTATTCAATAAAGTAATGCCCGTATTAGTATCTAATGCTTCCATAGAGCCTTGGATCAGATAAGGGAGACTCTCTTTATTCCGTAAAGAAATAGAGATACTTTTATTACCTTCAACATAAGTACTCCGTATTAACTGAAAGCTAATACTATCCGGAATGTTACTATATGCAGATGTCATCGACAAAAAGAATAGAGCACCTAAAATAAATATTATCTTGCCTAGCTGTCTCATATTACTCTCTTAAACTATTAATGCTTAATATTGATCAAACCTTAGTATACACTAGCAATTCAACTCTTCCTTTATACTTACCAGGTTTTACATCACGATTCTTACACATTAACCAACGTATGTTTAAGTTATCATTTTCAGCTTGCGCATTTTTGTTTAGTGGAATATCTGAATTATCAAACTTAATTAAATTTGATTGATTCGTTGCGTCGCAACTCAGCGCAGGGATATTACCACCATCAAAATATGGTGCCCCTATAACCCAAGGTTTTACTGTACTCTTCTCACCTGAATCAATTTGTTCTAATTCCAGCTTCGTTAAATTGTCACCTTTGGCTTCACCCATTCTCGGAATTGCAGACATATATAACGGATTCCCTTGCCCGCTACAGTTAAATGTTAACCGCGATTCTAGTGGGATTGAATCAGCACGGCCAAAAGTTTCGTGGAATACAGTACCACTTGCTGCACTTATACGACAAACTCGGGCTATTTTAACATTGGTAATAAAGCGAACCTTTATCTCCCCATCAGCTCTAAAACCTTTATGTCCTCCTAAGCTTACAAGTCTAAAGGCACTATTATCCATTATAAAGTCACCAGGAACCGCTTTTCCATTTAAATAGACTTCTAAAGGCTTAGCAATAGAAAACTGAACATGTTTGGTTCCACCATAGCCTATAGTTATTTTACCTGGTGGAATATAACATAAATTTAAACCTTGGGTTTTTTTTGGATCAATAGACTTAAGATTTGCTATCGGTTCACCAAGAACACCCGAATATGATGTCTTTAACCCTTGAGTGCCGTTAGGTAAGTTTAAATTGATATCAACTTTAAAGCTAGGAACAACCCACGCGAATAAACCAGAAGCGTCTGTGTGTTTCATTTTAAAAGCAAATTTTTTACCCTGACCTAATACCGTATGTTCTGATGCATTAAAGGTCTCTGCTCTGCAACGACCTGAATAGTCAGAGATACCGACTATTGCGAACTCATCATCCCATTCTCTATTGTTAAGCGTTGAAGTGGTGTTCGGGTAATATTCAGGACGTTGAGTATAAATACCATACTCTGGAGGCCCCATCGTAATCGATGTCGCCCCCATCATCCTTGCATCAAGCAGATGAGGTGTCCCCTCAGGAACCTCATCATCTAGGTCAATCATACCATAGAGCTGTACAATCATTTGACCTGCCTGCATTGGACCTTCAGCATGCGCATTAGAAAAAAGCATCCCTATCGACATAGCTGATAAAGAAATCGCTTTCAAACATTTAGAAATACTTTTACTCATAACTGAACCTACCTTAACAAATATACAGTCAATCATTTATAATGCGCTAATTCATCTCATGTTCATTTTGAACGCTATCAATAAAATAAATGATTTGCTTTTTAGTGTATTAATAACAAGCTAGCGGCATTCTGCAGCAAGAGTACGAACAGGCTGCGTACTTGTTGTGATAACTTTATCTAGGCCGGTGAATTTCAATACACAATGTTGTTCTTGACCACTTCCCCAGCTAATATTTAATGTACCTGAATTAGGTAATCCACTCATAAATAGCTTATTATTATCACCTACAATACCTGTATTTTCTTCTACCACGTTACTTTCTACTAATGTAGCGATGGCTCCAAAAGGTACTGCACTTCCATTTGCCATACGTATATTAAAGAGCACCTGATAACCCACTTTTGTATCGAATTTAGCCTTAACAAAAGCCCCTGCCGATGGATAAATAGTCTTGGTTGTCTCCTTCAGCATGACATCATCAGGTAAAGTATTCACATCTAGGGTCACAATATTAGAGCTATAAGGTGTTGCATATGGATATAACGCATAACCTTGCCCGTTAACAACGGTATTTTGGTTATTCGTTTTTGTTCCTTTTGCTTCTGGAGCCTCAATAATAATACCACTATCACCAATTGTACGGCTAAACAGCACTCCGCCTTCGTGTAATAACATTCCACCGGACAAGCTACCATTCACAGACTGGTTATTTTTTGAGTAATTATAACCCGCAGATATGCCAAAATTAGGCGCAGAGTAACTAGAGCTTAGCGTACCGCTTCCACCAACTCCTTTATTTCCATATGCTTGAGAAATTCCATAAGAGAAACTACCATCTCTGGAAGTACCACTGATCCCTACCTGTTGGTTAATATAACCATCATTATCTTGACTGTAAGAATATGTACTATACATATTCTCTATTAATTCATTATTAGAGAATATACTAAATGGAATATCTACGTTGATAGATATTTGTCTGTTCTCAGGCCAACTTTCTTTATCTTTAATACGGTCAATGCTGTAGTTTACTGAGTAGTTAACTTTTTTAAATGAACCATTATATCCTATGGATAATTGTTTCACTTTCCTATCTATTTCCCAATAGTCATAAATACTACCGGAGATATAAACACTTCCGTACTCCCCTAACGACTGTCTTAGTGCCGTCGTGAAGCTACTACGTTGACGTTGATTTAACCACGGTGCCACATTATCTTTTAGCTTATGGTCATAGTTATTAAAATCAGCAAAACTAAAATACGAACGAGTTGAATAACGTAAAGCTGTCAAGTCAACAGATGTCCCTGTCGATGCCATACTTTTTGAATATCTTATTCTGAATGACTGCCCTGAACGATCACCAAGATTACCATCCATATTTGCTGTCGCATGGGTGATATCTGCAGATAACGCCCCAAATGTTCCCAAAGATATTCCAAGACCTGCCGCAGCAGAAAAATAGTCTTTAGCCATCAATAGCCCACCGTATAGTGTGCTATTTGTAGGTAATCCGTAAATAAATGACCCTAAAAAGAAATCAGATTCTCTAGAGGTTTTGGTATATCCACCATCATAACGACCTACAACGGCCTCATATTTATAACCATCAGGACGAAGCATCACAGGTAAAGATGAGAAGGCAACTGTTGATGTTTTCTCAGTACCATTCTCCTCTTTAATGGTGACATCTAAGTCACCCGCGTTTCCTGTAGCGTAAATATCTTTGATGACAAACGGACCAGGGGAAACATAAGTTTGATAAACAATATAACCATTCTGGCGGATAGTGACCATTGCATTTGACTGCGCGATACCTCTAACTTCAGGTGCAAAACCTCTCATACTACTAGGTAACATTTGCTCATCAGATGCAATTTTCATCCCTTTCAATGGAACGGCATCAAAAACATCACTTCCTGAGCTGATTTCCCCGACAGAAAAAGTGGATTTGATAGAATGTAGTGCACGCATAACATAAGTGTTAGAGAAACTCGTTTGGTCTTTTTCTCCCTTAGACTTACTATATGCTAAATTTGATCTTAACCTCCAAGGTCCTGCATTTAACCCTGCACGGATGTTCGCAAACATATTTTCATTTTTAATTATTTCATTTGCGTCATTTCTGCTTTTGTTACCACTGACAAAATAATTAAAAAATAATGCAGGAACACCATCATCTAATAAGCTAGGATCGATATAACCTTGTACCTTGTTATCCATAGCTATTTGAGGAATAGTTAACGTTAATCTTAGGTTTTGGATGTTAGGTGTCACCGTAGCATCTGGAATATATTTAGAAAGGTCTAAAATAGAGGTATCCGGATTAACGCCATTGAAACTCGGTAAAGTTTTAGTAGCCACGCCCCAGTCCTCCAAAAGTTTTGGAGTAAACTCGGGAACAACCTCACCTTGAGGGTTTAATTTAAAATTAACTTTTTTACTACCCAGAATATTACGGTTTACTTCAACAGTGATCAAATACTCACCAGGAGGCACACTATTTGTTGCAGTAAATTTAGATAAGTCAATCTGAGATGCGTCAACCCCCAACTGACTTTCTAACATTGTTGGATCAAAATAATCGTCACCATAGGAATATAGAGACAAAAAAATTAGTGACGATAACATACTTATTTTGAATAATTTCATTTCCATTTCACTGACCTTTATTTGCCTTTATATTCCCAAAGTTAATCGTTAATAATTTAGAAACTCTTAGATATATAAAGCTAAAGCACCTTTAAAATTTATTAATTATCAACAGATCCGTATTTATAGTGATATACATCAGTAGCAGAACCATAATCGTTCATAAAACGCCATCCACCGCTCATTTTCTCGCCATTAAATTTTATTTTATCTAAAACATATTTATTGAAGGGTGGAATTAGTATTGTTTCTTTTAACTCATTACCATTGTAAGTAAAATCGACAATAGTCATATTAAATGGAGTAGGATTATCAATAACCCATTTACCATTATTTTTATTGATAGTAATTTTTTCATAATCCGAGGTTTTAGGGGCGGATATACCTTCCGGCCGATAAAAAGCCTTGATAACAATCGCCGTTACAAATACAACACTCAGCTTATTTTCTTGTTCATTATTTTTTGATGTTGGCGGTATAGCTCTTGCCTTAAAGTAAAAGAGCGACTCTCTATCTTTAGGTAGATTAGAGTAGTCATTGGGTCTAATTCTTACTGAGTATCCACTATTAGCTTCGACTCTAAATAAAGGAGGTAAAACAATAAAATTATTATTCTGAGATTTTTTATCCTCACCCAACATTGTTGTTTGAACAATGAGTGGATAATTCGAGTCATTTATAAGTTGAATATCTTGACTCACATCCTTATGTGAAAAAATAATTCTACTTTTATTTAGAGATATTCCATTCGCGAATACGCTGGATGTCATCAGTAATGCTATCAAGAACAGTATTTTTTTAAACATTAGAAAAACCAATTTAGTTAGTCAACCATATAAGTTAACGTGAACGTTGACTTGAATTGACCAATGTTTGCGTCAGATGCACAGTCTTTAACCCCATTCTTGCACATTAAATAGGCATAAAACTGTTTTTCCATGACATTTTCTTGAATATTGGTCCAAATTTTGTTTTTATTTTTATCAAAAAAGACATCATCAGCTTGCGTAGCTGTTTCTTTATCACTGATTCTTATAGCAAAAGTTCTCTCACCAGGATCATCTAAGAATCCATTATTTTCAACAACATAGTTACCATCTAAAGTAATATAATTATTAGCAAAGTCATTATTTTTACACTCCGCTAATTTAATCGAAAAAGGTAATTTAACTTTTCCCTCAGCGGAATCAGACTTTAATCTTGCCAAAGCGATTGAACCAAAATCAATGACATTCTGTGAAGTACCTTCAATAAGGATATCACATGTATTTTTAGGTACAGTCACATTAAATTCTATGTCTACCCCTTCTTTATCCTTTGCATTTGCATTTCCAAATAACATACACACGCCTAAAGTAACCGCAAATATAAGATTATTTCTCTTAAAATTCATTATAATAATTCCTTATTATGGTTGCTCTAACGTAATATCTATAGAGGAAAGCAACTCTCCAGGTTTTAAAGAACTTTCACCATCTAATTTAACCACACTAACTTCGAATAAATTTTCTGCTTTACCATTCCCTTTTATAGTAAAAGGTACATGTTCTGATTTTGAAAGTTCAACTATTTTGCAACTGGACTCATCGTCTTTACAAGACCATAATACAAACGCTGCATTTGTTATATTATTAGTAGGATAGATTTTATTCATGCTATTAACTTCAGTACCACTGCCCGAAGTTATTTTCATCAGATATGGTACACCCGCATTTCCATTAGAAAAATCAAAGCTATCACATTCATAACCAAATAAAAATTGCTTCACATGCGTTTTATCTGTAACAGCTTCTTTTATTGTATTGGTCTGTATCGGTAAATTAAAAGTAACATCTAATGTAGGAGAGACAACTTTACAAGAGCCTTTAATGATATTACCTTTAACTTCAAATTTAACTGCATTTGCAACACTATTAAAACCTAATAAAAACGGTAACGTTAGGCAACCAAGTTTGATGTATTTAAAGTATTTGGCCATCATATTTCTCCTCGCCACCTAGATCATTAATTACAACCCATGTAGCTTGCTTATTATTCAAACCTCCACCGACTGTATAGCTATAAGAACTATATGGCGCAATCATGGTATTCTTTTTCTGTAGGCTTAAACTGACCTTTTTTCCACCAACCACTAATCTATTTAGATTTATGTAGTAAGGAGAGTTATTTTCAACTACTACACCTGATGGAGAGGATTTAATCACTAACTTCTTATATGCATCTTCTATTGATATAGGTAAATTATTAGGACGATAGAATAATTTTATAATATTATTATAGCCAATATTGATACCCGCACCTGTTGCTGGTCCATTAGTTGAGGGGATCATAGTGCCTGTAAAGTAAAAAACTGTTTCTCTATCTACTGGTAGGCTATGAGGCTGTATAAATATTCTAATATCTTGGCTTTTTTTACTATCAACTTTAACTAAAGGTGGATAAATTGCGAAAGGAACATTTTTACCACCGTTCTCTTGGGTTATAGCAAATTTAGCAAGATAGTTAATACTCGTATTATTTCTTGCACTAATAGAAATGCTTTCCTCTCCTTGAGAATAGACTAATCTTGTAGCATTTAACCCTACTCCACCATTCGCAAATGACTGCGCGGAAATAAATGGTAAAATAAAAACAAACAGTAAAATTAACAATCGCAGATTATCTATCGAAAAATTCAAATTTCTTTGTTTTAGTTTTATTGTTTGCATTATCTAAACCTACATTTTCCATCTTCAATAATAAGAGGCTGTAAATAGCCTCTTATGCCATTATCTAAACTTTATCAGTATTAGTTATAAGATACAGAGAAAGTAACTGGTACGTTTAATGTATCAGGAGCAACACCTACTTGAGTCAGTAAAAGTTTAGCCAATACAGGAATTGTAGTGCTACCGTTAACATCTACAGCGTTAGAGAATTTCAGCTCTGTGTCTACGTTTGGTTTGATATCTTTACCACCTGAAGATAATGCAACTGCTAAAGATTTAGCACCTGTGTTTGCAAAATACTCTGGGAATAGTGGAGATTCTTTACCTTCTGCATGAACGAAAATAGCTGCATCTTCTGCTGCTGCTTTAGAACAGTTAGTCAGGATCAGGTTGAAGTTTTTATCTGAACCTAATTGGTCTTTAACATTCTTACCATTAGTTTGGTCAAGAGTAAAAGTACCCCAATCAATTACAGAACCTTCCGCAGTTGAAGCTACATCACAAGAAGCTGCACGTAATTGAGCTTTGAAACGTACTTCAGTGCTTTTTTTACCTACTTCATCAGCAGCTAATGCTGAACCAGCTACCATTGAACTTGCTAATACTGCGATTGTTACTAGTTTCTTGTTGAATAACATTTTAAATACCTCTGTATTTATAACATGTAGTAGTGAAAGACATTGTTATTTAATGTTCAAATTTAAATTCGTTACATCCTTGTAAATCCAGTCCTAAAATTTTGAATATAAACTTGAATAATCAGCATTAGCCTATTTAGCTAACACCATTAGGGTTAAAAAAATCCTTTTAATCCCCTTTTTAAAGGCAAGTCAAAAAAATTGACTCTAAAAAAGGCACTACCCTTTCTACTTACATACTCAAAAACACATATTAAGTAGTCGTATTTTTACGGTTCTAGTGACTCTTGAATTTAACTTATTGTTAGCTTTCAGCTATCCAGTAATAGACTCCTGAGCACCGCCTATAGTAAAAAATAAAAATACTATTCCTATAAAGGAAAGTGATGGCCAATATAGAAATAGCTATATGGATAAAATTTTCAACCTAGTTAATTAGTCATTTCATTAACTATTAACTAGACAAAGATAATAGCCAACATCAGGAACATATTTAATGTTAGGAGTTTTCTTATATTTGGAAGATATCAAAATCTTTATCTAATCGCGTTTTCTCTAAAAGCAAAACGTAGTAGCATAATTATCTTTTTCAATATGAAGAATATTTCCAAACATCCTCATCAACTGGTTCCAATATTACCGCAACAATATCTTTTGTCAAAAACACAACAAAAAAGCACTACAAACAAAATATAATATTTACAAACACCAAAACAAAAGAATAAACAACCACAAAAGCTAAAAAATCATATTTTTAGCCATCAAAATTGGATTAATTTATATTTATAAAAGGCAAATAATTTATAAAAATTTACATTTGTATCCATTTGTTTGAAATAATTTCATTACATATAAAACTATAAACAAGGAATATACTGAAATAAAATTCTATATTTTATAATCTAACAATACTTAACACCAACTTACACACAAAAGAAGATAATTAAATCTATGTGGCTGAATTGTTGTAAGATAAGTCTTAATTGACATTCACCCCAAATGTAACAGTTCTTTACTTTTCATGTCATCCGCTTTGAGTGTAATGATTACCCTTTGGTTTTATTTAGAATTTCACCAAGTGGCTATTTTTTAATTAAACTTACGGCATTACTTTACTTAGATACAAAGATGTATCTCCACTCAAGAGAATAATTTTTCAATAGCAATGTTCTATCTCTAATCGTTACCTTTAAAAAACCATGATAATCCTAAACATATCAACGCTGTTCTCCTATATAGATAGGGGAAACATGCCTCATATGCAGTCGCTTAGCAGTGAACGATGATATTCTTTTATCTAAGGGTGAAGTGAGAGAATATAAAGATATTCATCTATAAAGAAGAGATAGAAGTATTTCAAAGACTTCTCGCGGTATGAGTTTATAACTAGAAAAATAAAGTGATATGAAACTCAAGATTTATTTTTGATTATGTGGGTCACGGGCAGTGAAACAATATTCGCTAAATAAATACATTAGAATATATAACTAAGTAAATACTACTCTATTTATGCCTCTACTAATTTTTTATTACAAATTAATTATCCACTAATGAAGTTTATTGATATTGCAGACGATCTTTTAACTATTCATAAAAAGACACTCCCCATAATAGCCTAGTGATTGTTGCTTCTATTGACGAAAAAATACTTACAAAGTACCTTAAGTCACAAATTATCGCTTTATTTTAATTAAATAAGATATCTTAAATAGAATATTTAACCACTATTGAGATACAAAAAACAAAATGCATAATTTTAAATTTTACACCTTAATTTTATAAGGTTAATGACCGTAGACGGTTATAGCATCCCAAAATCGGCAGTTTTGTGCCGTTTACCGATAAACATCGGTCTAACAGAAAAGCCTAGCCTAAAGCCTTACAATTACTGACAGTTAAGAAAAGCGCCCAAACTGTGTTATGACAATTAACCTCAAGCGATACATTTAAAATGTAATATGACTCTATTTTTGTCCGATATTGCGGATTAAAATTTTCATTCTTGTTTTTGATAAATAACTATTTTTCTCTATGTTAGCCCTTTTGCTCTCTTCTTATTTCCATCTCTATCTGCAATGAAGTTATGGTAAACTTGTTTACAACAGCAATTTTCAGTTTTGATGTAAGGTCAATTACCATGAAAAAAATGAGTGAAGATAAACTGCTAGTGATGGCCGAAAAAATTTGCCAATCAAGAGGCGTTCGGCTCACACCGCAAAGAGAAACTGTTTTACGCCTGATTGCACAGCAACATGGCGCAATCAGTGCTTATGACTTATTAGATTTATTAAGAGAGGTAGAGCCTCAAGCAAAACCACCAACGATTTATAGAGGCTTAGAGTTCTTAATAGAGCAAGGGTTTATTCATAAAATAGAATCAACAAATAGTTATGTCATCTGTCACCATTTCGATAACCCGAGTCATATCTCAGTAATGTTGATTTGTGATCATTGCGGAAGTGTCACAGAGAGTGATTGCACAACAATTGAAACAGCAATTATGTCTCTTGCAAACAGCCACCAATTTCACCTGAGACACACTGTGGTAGAAAATCATGGATTATGTCATGAATGTTACGAACTCAGCACTTGCCAGGATCATGAACATTGTGAACACAACCATGAGCAACCGGTTATCACAAAGAAGAAATAAGAAGTGGCGTAGAATTACTGCTGATAGTAGGTACTTGCTGAGGGAGCACTTAAATAGAGTGGCAGACTTTTTATCTAATTTAATAACCTAATGACAAACCTAGGTTGATATTAGAAAACAGTAAAATCTGCCAGCAATATTTTGAAGGGTGGTTATAAGACCAATATTAACACCAATCACCATTGCGAATCACACCTACCGCTAATCCTTCAATAGTGAAATTTTGTTGACGTAAATCGACAATAATAGGTGCAAACTCTGGGTTTTCGGCGATTAACTCAACGCGGTTACCTTGTTGCTTAAAGCGTTTTACCGTAACCTCATCTTCAATACGCGCCACAACCACTTGCCCATTACGGACATCTTGTGTTTTATGAACAGCTAACAGGTCACCATCCATAATCCCGATATCTTTCATCGACATCCCATTAACACGCAATAAAAAGTCAGCATGTGGTTTGAATAGCTCAGGATCAACCTGATAATGACTTTCAATATGCTCTTGCGCTAATAAAGGTTCGCCGGCAGCGACACGCCCAATTAAAGGTAGCCCCTGAATTTCAGGATCATTTTCTTCTTCAAGCAGTAAACGGATACCACGAGAAGCCCCTGAAACAATCTCTATCACCCCTTTACGAGCTAAGGCCTTAAGATGCTCTTCTGCCGCATTAGGCGAACGAAAACCAAGGCTTGCTGCTATTTCAGCACGTGTAGGTGGCATACCCGTCTGAGAAATGTGATCGCGCACCAGATCATAAACTTGCTGTTGTCTAGCGGTCAGTGCTTTCATTTCGTTCCCCTGTTTGTTTATACAGTCAGACTGTGAGTATATACAGGTAAATGAAGATTTGAAACACTTAAATCACTCGAATGCCATATTTGCCAGTAATCTCACCGATAATCGCTCTGTTTTCGATAATTTCTGACTAGCCAACGAAATAATGCTGCCACAATATCGTCGCCCAAATAACTAAAGCTAACCCAATCGTGATAAACACAGCCGCTGAGCCAATATCTTTCGCTCGTCCAGACAACTCATGATATTCACTTCCTACACGATCCACGACCGCCTCTATTGCACTGTTAATTAATTCTACGATAGCGACCAGTACAACAGAGCTAATCAATAATAATCGGTCGATATAGCTAACATCCAGCCATAACGCGATAATGACAGCAAGTATTGCCGCAACGGATTCTTGCCGAAATGCAGCCTCATTGACCCAAGCTGCTTTCAACCCTTTAAGGGAGTAACCCGCAGCCTTAATTACACGCGTAAATCCCTTAGTTTGGTTTGCCATATTTATTCCTCAAAATTACAAAACAATAATCATTTTTTGCGGTCAAAGTTAATTGTCAGTAACAGATTTGCCAGTTGATTTCTGGTATGCTTGCGAAGCATTGTTAACAAGAGGCTATAATCATTTATGTCACTATGGCGTAAAATATATTACAACACGTTGAATTTACCACTTAAATTACTGGTAAAGAGCAAACTCGTTCCAACGGACCCTATTTCAGAACTTGAATTGGACACCAGTCGGCCCACATTATATGTGCTGCCATATCATTCTAAATCTGACCTTTTAACATTACGTCACCAATGCTTATCTATCGGCCTACCTGATCCTTTGGTCGATAATGACATTAATGGCACTAAATTACCGGCTTACGTCTTTATTGATGATGGCCCTAGAGTATTTCGTTATTATTCTCCTAATCCACGTAAAGAATCGGTGAAGGTATTCCATGCCTACTTAGATTTGCATCGTAGTAATCCGAATCTTGATATCCAAATGCTACCGGCTTCTGTCATGTTCGGTCGCTCTCCTGGGCGTGAAGGGCATACACCGGCGCCGCCATTGCGTTTACTTAACGGTATTCAAAAGTTCTTTGCCATAATCTGGCTTGGGCGAGATAGCTTTGTTCGCTTTTCCCCTCCAGTGTCGATGGGCTTGATGGCGCAAGAACATGGCACAGATACTATTATTGCGAATAAACTTGCACGGGTCGCGCGTATTCACTATTCACGCCAACGCCTTGCTGCTGTTGGCCCTAAATTGCCTGTTCGCCAAGAGCTATTCAATAAGCTGCTAACCTCAAAAGCCATTGAAAAGGCGGTTGAAGACGAAGCCCGTAGCAAAAAAATTCCACTGAAGAAAGCTCAGCAAAATGCCGTCAATATGATGGAAGAAATTGCCGCTAACTTCTCTTATGAAGCGATACGTCTTACTGACCGAGTGTTAAGTTGGACTTGGAACCGCTTATATCAAGGGATCAACGTTCAGCATGCCGAGCGGGTTCGCCAATTGGCGCAAGATGGTCATGAAATCGTTTATGTGCCTTCTCATCGCAGCCACATGGATTACTTGCTGCTGTCATACGTTTTATATCATCAAGGCTTAGTTCCTCCTCATATCGCGGCAGGTATCAACTTGAATTTCTGGCCTGCGGGGCCTATTTTCCGTCACCTCGGCGCTTTCTTTATTCGTCGAACCTTTAAAGGTAATAAACTCTATTCAACCGTATTCCGTGAGTACCTCAGTGAATTATTTGCGCGGGGTTACTCTATTGAATATTTTGTTGAAGGTGGTCGCTCCCGTACAGGCCGTTTACTTCAGCCAAAAACAGGTACCTTGTCGATGACGCTACAAGCGATGCTACGTGGCGACTCTCGTCCTATTACGATCGTGCCCGTTTATATTGGCTATGAAAATGTTCTGGAAGTGGGAACCTATGCCAAAGAGCTACGAGGTGCTGAAAAAGAGAAAGAAGGCTTCTTTTCGATGGTTCGCGGCCTACGTAAATTACGTAACTTAGGCCAAGGCTATGTGAATTTTGGTCAGCCTATTTCACTCTCTCAATATCTCACAAAACGTGTACCTGATTGGCGCGACTCGATTGACCCTATCGAACCTCAGCGCCCGAGTTGGTTAAACCCAATCGTCAGTGGGCTAGCAGATCACATTATGGTCAATATTAATAATGCTGCGGCAGCTAACGCTATCAACCTGTGCTCAACGGCATTACTTGCGTCGCGCCAACGTTCATTAACGCGTGAACAACTTATTGAGCAAGTCGATTGTTACCTACAGTTATTGCGTAATGTTCCTTATACGGCTGATGCAACAACACCAAATAAAACAGCGGAGCAATTGTTAGAACATGCTTTGCAGATGGATAAGTTTGAAGTCGAAAAAGATAGTATGGGAGACATTATCATTCTTCCTCGTGAGAATGCCGTCCTCATGACTTATTATCGTAATAACATTCATCACTTATTGGTGTTGCCATCACTGATCTCGAGCATTGTGCTCCATCATGAAAGTATTAGCCGCCAAGATATCCACTATCAAGTAGGGCAAATTTATCCCTTCCTCAAAGCTGAACTGTTTATGCGTTTTGATAGTGGCTCTTTGGTTGACGTCGTTGATACCTTAATTGATGAGCTAAATAACCAGAAATTAGTGTGCTTAAAAGAAGACGATATTGTCATTCTTAATCCACGTCGTATACGCCCATTACAGTTGCTCGCAGCAGGTGTTCGCGAAACCTTACAGCGCTATGCGATTACGCTTTCTTTACTCAATGCGAGTCCAGAAATTAGCCGTAATACATTAGAAAAAGAGAGCCGCATGCTAGCTCAACGTCTTTCTGTGCTGCACGGTATTAACGCTCCTGAATTCTTCGATAAAGCGGTCTTTTCAATCTTAGTCGAAACGCTACGGGAAGAAGGCTACATTGATAATGATGAAAACGACATTTTCACGGCCAATGCGAAAAAACTCTATGCGGTTATTTCGCGTTTAATGTCGCCAGAAATTCGTTTGACTATCGAGAGCGTGAGTCAACCAGAGGAGCGCGCTACTGAGACAGAAAAATCAAAAGAAGACTAACTTTTAAGTCTAAAGAAACCAAAAGGGGGAATGCAATTCATGTTCCCCCTTATAAACAAAATCCCACGTTAAAAACGTAGGGTCGTCAGTACGTAAAAGGGGTAATGTGCTTCACATTACCCCTTTACTATTCCACAAATGGTTTACAAGTAACTTAAGAAAATCCCAATAAATAAGATCAATCCAACATAGTTATTATTTAAAAAGGCTTTAAAACACGGTGCTCGTTCCCTATCTACCATTAATTTTTGTTGGTAAATAAACAGCAATGCCGATAGTGATAGTGCGATATAGTACACCGCTCCTAAATCAGCCAATGAACCCACTAACACCAATAAAACAATCATCACGATCTGTAAAATACCAATAATCAGCTTGTCATATTGGCCAAACAGTATCGCTGTTGATTTAACGCCGATTTTTAAATCATCATTGCGGTCAACCATCGCATACTGGGTATCATAAATCACGGACCACAAGATATTGACCAAAAACAGTACCCAGCACACCAATGGTAACGATTCACTGACAGCAGAGAAGCCCATCGGGATAGACCAACCAAATGCGGCACCTAAAACAACTTGAGGTAAATGGCTGACTCGCTTAACAAAAGGATAAATCCACGCCAAAGCTAATCCGGCAACAGATAGCCAGATAGTCATTGAATTTAGCGTCAGTACCAATAAAAATGAGAGACCAACGAGGCTAGCGAATAAAATTTTTGCTTCTTTTTCTGTCACATCACCACTGGGTAATGGGCGGTGTTTCGTTCGCTCAACATGGCCATCAAAGTGGCGGTCTGCGAAATCGTTAATCACGCATCCGGCTGCACGCATCAAGAAAACGCCCGCCGTAAAGACAATAAGAATATGTAAACTCGGTATACTTTGAGCGGCAATCCACAACGCCCAATAGGTTGGCCATAACAATAATAGCGACCCTATCGGCCTATCAATACGCATCAAACGGCTGTAGGCATGCCATTTACTTAGCGCCATACTTCCCTCCATTTGTTGTGCTCCTTTTATTTTTTATCTTTTATATGCAGGTGATTCAGGTAAAAACAGTTCGGTTAATAATAAAGGTTTTTCAGATAATCTTAATAGAGAGCGGCGGATCCATCGCAAATTTTGCTGCCCTATATGAATATAATCACGGGAAAGATTATCATGGCTAAAGAGATAACGCCCTAACGGTACAGCACCGATATCAATAAGTTTCCGGTCTTCACCAGTCAATGTCTCCTGTGGAATTAACGTTCGTCCAAGTAACCATGGAATATTATCACCATACATAATGACTTCACGTAACCAATAATATTCACTGACAGGTAAACACGCCGCTTCTTCTTCGCTCAATGCCTCTTGAGTCACATAACGTTGCGTATAAGGAACAACCGTGACACGTTGGCAATGCTGCTCTAAGCGTTTTGTCATCGACCCTAGTTCATGTAGCCAATCTAAAACATTTTCAGGAACAAGGTCATCATCTTCTGATAGCCATGTTATCGGGTGAGAGATAAAAAGCGTTTCATCCATTACTCATCATTCCACCACTATACTGTGTGGTTTTGTATCATATTGGTTCTTAGCATGAAGGATATCACGTTGCCTTGCGATAAGGTTAAAGTTAGCTAACAAATTAGTTAAAAAATCACAAATCCCACATGAATTGTAAAATTTTCTTAAAATAATTTTTAACGCTAATGAGTCATACACACAAAATGATCAAGTAGAAATGATTAAATAGCGACAGCCTGCCATTATGGCAGGCTTGTGAAAGGTAGCTATGACGCTTATCAACGCCAAGCTTTATAACGATTAATTAGTCCATTAGTTGAGCTATCATGGCTGCTGATTTCGTCTTTACTTTCTAACTCAGGCAAAATTCGGCTCGCCAATTGTTTCCCAAGCTCTACACCCCATTGGTCAAAGGTGAAAATATTCAGAATTGCCCCTTGCGTGAAGATCTTATGTTCATACATCGCAATGAGTGCACCTAATGAATAAGGTGTGATCTCTTTAAGCAAGATTGAGTTTGTTGGGCGGTTACCTTCAAACACTTTATAAGGAGCAACATACTCCATATCTGTAGGGTTTTTACCTTGAGCCGCAAATTCCGCATCAACAACTTCACGCGTCTTACCAAATGCCAACGCTTCCGTTTGAGCAAAGAAATTCGACAGTAATTTATCGTGATGATCACCGAGTGGATTATGCGTTACTGCTGGCGCAATAAAATCACAAGGGATCATTTTAGTTCCTTGATGGATCAATTGATAAAAGGCATGTTGGCCGTTCGTGCCCGGTTCACCCCAAATAATTGGCCCCGTTTGATAAGAAACTTTGTTGCCATTACGGTCAATATACTTACCATTTGACTCCATATTTCCTTGTTGGAAATAAGCGGCAAAACGGTGCATATATTGATCATATGGCAGAATCGCTTCAGTTTCCGACTCAAAAAAGTTGTTATACCAAATGCCAATTAAGCCAAGGAGAACAGGAATATTCTTTTCAAAAGCCGTTTGGGTAAAGTGCTTATCCATTGCATGAGCCCCTTCGAGGAGCTGAACAAAATTGTCATAACCCACAGACAAGATAATGGATAGGCCAATCGCTGACCATAATGAATAACGGCCACCAACCCAATCCCAAAACTCAAACATATTTGCCGTATCAATACCGAACTTCGCGACTTGCTCACTATTGGTTGACAGTGCCACGAAATGTTTTGCGATATGCTGTTCATCTTTCGCTTGTGCGAGCAACCAATCACGCGCTGAATGCGCATTCGTCATGGTTTCTTGCGTCGTGAAGGTTTTTGATGCGATTAAAAACAGAGTTGTTTCTGGATTTAAAACTTTCAACGTTTCCGCTATCTGCGTGCCATCAACGTTAGAAACAAAGTGCATATTTAAGTGATTTTTATAAGGGCGTAGCGCTTCGGTGACCATAAATGGACCAAGATCTGAGCCACCGATACCGATATTCACCACATCCGTGATAGCCTTGCCAGTATACCCTTTCCACTCGCCATTAATAATGCGCTCACTAAATTGATGCATCTTTTCTAAGACCGCGTTGACATCTGGCATCACATCTTTGCCATCAACATAAATCGGTGTATTGTCACGGTTACGTAGTGCGATATGCAATACAGCACGATCTTCGGTACGGTTAATTTTTTCACCACTGAACATACTATTCATTGCGCTTTTTAGCTGAGTCTCTTCAGCCAATGCGAATAACTTATCCAATGTTTCTTGAGTAATTCGGTTTTTGGAGTAGTCCACCAAAATTTGGTCGTCAAATGTCGCGGAAAATTTGGTAAAGCGATCATTGTCTTGTTTGAACAGGTCGCGCATATGGGTATCTTTCATTTGCGCAAAATGTTGCTCTAGCGCCCGCCATGCTGCCGTTTGGCTTGGATTAATACTATTCATGGATAACACTCTCCAAAATATTTGAAATAAAAATAATTGTAACTCGCCGAGTCATCTTGACCTATCACTTTCCTGCGTTCTTGCAATCCTTATGATATTGGGCAATTTTTTGCAATTTTTCCAGAGCTTATTACAGCCATCGGGAAAAGCGATAATAAATTAGTCATCATTAGAATTACTGATTTGCATCGATTCTTCATTGACGGCATCGGCCTAACCCGATATTTCTATATAAAAAATAGATTGCCAAAAGGGATTGATACCATGAATGCAGTAGCCTCTTTGCCAGAAAATAATCCGTACGTTATCGCCAAATTTGGGGGGACAAGTGTCGCTAATTTTGAAGCCATGAACAAAAGTGCAGACGTTGTTCTTTCGAACAATAATGTCCGCGTAGTGGTACTTTCTGCTTCTGCGGGTATCACTAATTTGTTGATAGAGCTTGCCGAAGGTTGCGATGCCGACAAACGTAATCAGCTACTGCAAAAAGTTAAAGAGATCCAATATGCGATTATTGATCATTTACAACATGCGGAAGTAATTCGCGAAGAGATTAATCGTTTATTAGATAATATTGCTCATTTGGCAGATTCCGCTTCTCTGGCAACTTCCGATGCGCTCACCGATGAAATGGTGAGTCACGGTGAACTTATGTCGACTTTGCTGTTTGTTGAAGTCCTCCGCCAGCGTGGGGCTAACTCACAATGGTTTGATGTGCGCAAAGTAATGAAAACAAATGCAAACTTTGGTCGCGCTGAACCCGACCTTTTGCAATTAAAAGAGTCGGCCCAACAACACTTGCTCCCTCGCCTACAGGGTTCTTTAGTCATTACACAAGGTTTTATTGGGCAAGATAGCAAAGGACGCACAACAACACTTGGCCGTGGCGGTAGCGATTATACCGCGGCATTATTGGCTGAAGTTCTCAATTTAGCACGTGTTGATATCTGGACAGACGTTCCTGGTATTTACACGACAGATCCACGCGTCGTACCCGCAGCACAGCGTATTGATGAAATTGCTTTTGACGAAGCCGCGGAAATGGCAACGTTTGGCGCTAAAATATTGCATCCAGCAACGCTATTACCTGCGGTACGTGCTGGGATCCCTGTTTTTGTTGGCTCCAGTAAAGAGCCACAAGCTGGCGGAACCTTAGTGTGTGATAAAACCGCGAATGCCCCTCAATTTAGAGCGTTAGCACTGCGCCGTAAACAAACACTGCTCACGTTACATAGCCTAAAAATGCTGCATGCTCGAGGCTTCTTAGCTGAAATATTCACGATTTTATTACGTCACAATATTTCCGTTGACTTGATCACCACATCCGAGGTGAGCGTAGCCCTCACATTAGACACCACTGGCTCTACAGGTACAAATGGTAGCTTACTCACCAACGCACTGATGACAGAGCTATCAGCGCTATGCCGCGTAGAAGTAGAAGAAAACTTAGCGCTAGTGGCCATCATTGGTAACGAACTGTCGCAAGTAAATGGCCTCGGCAAACAAATTTTTGGGGCGCTAGAATCCTTCAATATCCGAATGATCAGCTACGGTGCCAGCAGCCATAATATCTGCCTACTGGTACCAGGTAATGACGCGGAAGAGATAGTGCGCACTCTGCATTCAAATCTATTTGAATAACGGCTCACTTTACTGAGAAGACAGGCGCTCTTAGATAAAGGGCGCCTTTGACTTTATCGGCGAGAGAAAGCTAATTTAGCCGCGAACATAATAAAAATTAGCCCTGTTGTTCTGTCCATCCAGCGAATTACCGCCGGTTTTTTAAATAATGTCGATAGGGGGCGGGTAGCACCAATCAACAAGCCACTCCAAATAATCCCTAAAATGACATGGATCCCCACCAGCAAAAATGTCCACATCACTACATCTTTTCCGGCAGGGATAAATTGCGGTAAAAATGAGACATAGAAAATACCTACTTTTGGGTTAAGTAAATTGCCCAAAAAGCCTCGCATAAACCAATTTTGTTGCTTGGTGGATGTCGCGTTATTACCTGAAAAATGGTTTCTCGGTTTCAATAGCATTTGAACACCAAGCCAACACAAATAGGCAGCACCACACCATTTTAAAATAGAGTAAGCGAGTTCAGAGGCGGCAATCAGTGCGCCTAAACCAAAGGCTACCATAGCCCCCCACGCCAAACACCCTAACCCAATTCCTGCCGCGGCGGCAAAGGCCGTTCGTGTTCCCTGAACCGTTGATGTTCTTAAAATTAGTGCGGTATCAATACCTGGTGTTATTGTTAGCAATGTTGCCGCGAGTACATATGCGACCATCAATTCAGCTATCATTCATCACCTCCCTTTATCTTAGCCATCGCCTTTTGTACATTTGCCGTGTACTCCAACATCGCTGCTGTCACCGCTGCATTCTCTTTTAACAACCTTAAATTTTTTTGTGCTGTTGTATCATCCTGCTGACTCGCCCGCTCAAACCACATGATGGCTCGAAAGATATTTTTATCGCCACCAAGCCCCTTGGCATACATGACGGCAAGGTTATTTTGTGCATCACTGAGGCCTTGAAACGCGGATTGTTGCCATAATTCCCGCGCTCTTCGCGCATCTTGTTTTACCCCATTTCCCGTTAAGTAAAAAATGGCCAATTGATTTTTTGATTGGATATCATCCTGCTCTGAGGCTTGTAGCCAACTCACCACTTTTTGAATATCTATCTCAGGGAGTTGCCCTGCAATATACAATTCAGCGAGTTTTGTTTGTGCTTCGACAATATCATCCTCGGCCATGCTCATATACCATTCAATGGCTTTTCCATGATTGGCTTTGACACCGCCTAACCCTTTTTCGTAAAACTCCGCGACTTTCATTGCAGCAGGAACAGAACCATTATTGGCGCCTAGCAAATACCACTCAAAGGCACTGCCAAGATCTTTGCCTACACCATCACCCTCTTCATAGCCCCGCCCCATCACAAACAGTGCATCTGTATACCCCTGTGATGCAGCACGCTTATACCAATACATCGCTTGATACGGGTTCTTTTCAATCAAACGGTGGCCTTCATAATAGAGATCCCCCATATTCATTTGTGCAATTGCTGAACCCATATTTGCTGCTTGTCGATACAAATCAATGGCTTTTTCCTCGTCCTGCTGAACGCCTTCACCCTTTTCATATAAGACAGCTAAGTTATTGACTGCCGCAGCCACTCCCTGCTGTGCACTCTTTTCATACCACATTTTGGCTTTTTGATAATCAACCTCACCGTCTAAGCCATCGTAATAAAACATACCTAACGCCAACTGGCTATACGCGCCCCCTTGTTCGGCGGACTTCGTATACCATGCTTTAGCTTGTTTATAATCTTGCTCCAAGCCTAAGCCGCGCTCATACAAAAAACCTAAACTATATTGGCAATCAGGGTCACCCTTTTCTGCCCCTTTCCGATACCAGCGCACTGCCTCTGCATATTTTTGCTGCTGTTGTGCTAAAAGCCCTAAATAATAGTCACCATCGGCACTGCCGCGATCAGAGACTTTTTTAAACCAAATGAAAGCCTTATCTGCATCAGGAGATAAATAATCAGTACCATCCATATAAACAAGGCCAATATTGAGCATGGCATCAATATCACCAGACTCAGCTTCTTTTAATTTATGAGTAAACTCGACAGGAAGGTTTTCAGGGGGTGTGGCAAGAGAAGCTGGCGGTTGCTGTTTTCCTTGTACCGATAATGTTTCCTTGGAATTAGCCTGCACAAAAGCAGCACTGCCTAAACAAAGCAAAAATATTAAGGGTCGTAAATTCATTCAATCAATCCATTCGCCAGCATTATGCTTATAACATAACACTCCTCATGGAAAAGCATAAGCGTTCAGCTCCTAAAATCAGCAACGAATAATAGAATATTTAGGCATATTTTAGGTGGTGAAAAACCGTTCACCACCTACAGGGGATTAGTTGACTCGATAACCGCCATGTTTGCTTGCGAATAAATTAAATTTCCCCCATTCCACTAGCATGGATTCCAGCATTTCATGGCTGACCTTACATAGGTTCGCTATTTGTGACACAACAAATTGGTTTTCCCCGATTAATTCAGGGGAGAAAACTTCAGCTATCCAACCACACTCTTTCATGGTGACCAACCAACCGTCATTGGTGGCAAACTTATGCACAGGGATCATTCCCTCTTTCGGGCTTTCTTTCGATAATAATTTATCTTCATCGCGTTGTGCTTGGTGGAATGCGTCAATTTCTTCTTGTGAAGGAACAGGCTCAACCATTTGTGCATCTTCTAAATAAAGATAAATCTCCTCCGCACGAGCCGGTGTCAATTCACTTTTTAGCCAAATTTGATTGAAACAGTGGTCATCTAACATCTCATCGGTATCAAGCTTATCCATGATTTGCAAAATACTCATCATGGCGCTCACCAGATCTTCACTCATGAAAAATGTCTCAGGTGCCGCACTGTTTTGGATTTTATAAGGATAAACTGCCGTGTTCGGCAGCCTATCTTCAATAATAAATTCGTAGCTCATCGTTCAGCCTCTTTAAGTGTCTTACTGATAAGATGGTGCCGACCCTCCGGAAATTCAATCCTCTGGGTCATAGCCTAAATTTGGTGCGAGCCATCTTTCAAGTTCACTGACTGACATTCCCTTACGTTTTGCATAGTCCTCGACCTGATCCCGCTGCACCTGAGCGACGGCAAAATATTTACTTTCAGGGTGGCTGAAATACCAACCTGAAACCGACGCTCCAGGCCACATTGCATAAGAACTGGTTAATTGCATACCGACTTGATTTTCCACATCTAATAACTGCCAAATTTTGGCTTTTTCGGTATGTTCAGGGCAAGCAGGATACCCCGGCGCCGGTCGGATCCCCTGATATTTTTCACGGATCAGCTCATCATTCGGCAAATCCTCGTCAGGGGCATAACCCCAATACTCTTTTCTCACCTGCTGGTGCAAGTATTCCGCAAATGCCTCCGCAAGCCTATCAGCTAACGCCTTCAACATAATTTTATTATAGTCATCATGTTGCTGTTCATATCCATCTGCAAGGGCATCTTCTTCTAACCCCCCCGTAACCGCAAAAGCACCAATATAATCCGCTTTTCCACTGGCTTTAGGGGCGACAAAGTCAGATAAACAGTAGTTAGGAAACTCTTTCTTCTCTGTTTGTTGACGTAGGTTGAGAGCGATAACATCTGCACTATCACGAGCCGAGGAACGATATATTTCAATATCATCCCCTACACTGTTTGCAGGAAATAGACCAAATATGCCTCTTGGCGTCAGGGCATTATCCTTCGCGAGTTGATCTAGCATGTTGTTCGCGTCTTTTAGTAATTTACGCGCCTCTTCACCGACCACCTCATCTTCTAGGATGCGTGGATATTTCCCCGCGAGCGACCATGTCATAAAGAAAGGCGTCCAATCAATATAATGACGTAATGTCTCAATCGATGCTTTGACCTCTTTCACACCAAGGAAACGTGGCACAGGTGGCTGGTAATTTTGCCAATCAATTTTCACTGAGTTAGCGCGAGCAATTTCAAGGGAGACTGGCGGGGTTTTGGGTTTTTTACGTCCATGTTGCTCACGAACGATTTCATATTCACGGCGAGTTCGAGCAACGAACTCCGCTTTTTGTGTTGCGGAAAGTAGCGCGGAAACCACGCCTACAGTGCGCGATGCATTTTGTACATATGTCACTGAGTGGCTGTAATTGGGTTCTATTTTTACTGCCGTGTGAGCTTTTGATGTTGTCGCTCCCCCAATCATCAAAGGGATTGTAAAGCCTTGGCGCTCCATCTCTTTAGCCACATGGACCATCTCATCCAACGAAGGCGTAATTAACCCAGAAAGGCCAATAACATCAACATTCTGCTCACGGGCTGTTTTTAAGATGGTTTCACAAGGTACCATCACGCCCAAGTCAACAATCTCATAGTTATTACACTGTAAAACGACGCCGACAATATTTTTACCTATATCGTGAACATCACCTTTAACGGTCGCTAATAAAATTTTACCCGCGCTGCTACCTGATTGTTTAAGTGCCTGAATATAAGGTTCTAAGTAGGCAACTGCTTGTTTCATCACTCGAGCGGATTTAACAACCTGTGGTAAAAACATTTTCCCTTCACCAAACAAGTCACCCACGACATTCATCCCATTCATCAATGGCCCTTCAATCACTTCAATAGGGCTTGCTGCGAGTTGGCGCGCCTCCTCCGTATCTGGGATGATAAATTCGGTGATCCCTTTAACTAACGCATATTCTAAACGCTTTTCGACAGCCCAAGAGCGCCATTCAGCCTGTTGAACTTGCTGCTCCTCACTGCCTGATGCACGATATTTTTCCGCTAATTCCAACAGGCGTTCAGTGCTATCCTCACGGCGGTTTAAGATCACATCTTCGACCGCATCTTTTAACTCTTTAGGCAGATCATCATAGATAGCTAACTGCCCCGCATTGACAATCCCCATATCCATGCCATTACGGATAGCATAATAGAGGAACACAGCATGGATCGCTTCACGAACGGGATCATTGCCTCTGAATGAAAACGACACGTTAGAGACACCACCAGAGATCATCGCATGTGGAAGCTGCTGCTTAATATCCTGACAAACTTCAATAAAATCGACAGCATAGTTATTATGTTCTTCAATACCTGTCGCGACGGCAAAAATATTTGGATCAAAAATAATATCTTCTGGAGGGAAACCGACCGTGTCAGTCAATACGTGATAGGCACGACGACAAATTTCGATTTTTCGTTCACGGGTGTCGGCTTGGCCTACCTCATCAAATGCCATCACAATGACTGCGGCACCATATTTACGCACCAATTTGGCATGTTCGATAAAGGCACTTTCCCCCTCCTTCATCGAAATTGAGTTCACAATGCCTTTGCCTTGAATGCATTTCAGCCCTTTTTCGATAACATCCCATTTTGAAGAGTCGATCATAATGGGAACACGGGCAATATCAGGTTCGCCAGCAATTAAATTAAGAAAACGCACCATCGCCGCTTCCGAATCCAACATCCCTTCATCCATGTTGATATCGATAATCTGTGCGCCGTTTTCCACTTGCTGGCGAGCAATATCTAATGCCTCTTGGTAGTTTCCTTCCTTAATGAGACGTTTAAACTTCGCCGATCCCGTCACATTCGTACGTTCGCCGACGTTAACAAATAACGAGTCTTTGCCAATATTAAGTGGTTCTAGCCCTGATAAACGGCACTCTACAGGTAACTTTGGTAAGGCGCGCGGCGCAATTCCTTTAACGGCTTCAACAATTTTTTTGATGTGCAACGGTGTCGTACCACAACATCCCCCGACAATATTCAAAAAGCCTGCTTGTGCCCATTCACGAATTTGTTCCGCCATATTTTGTGCATCGAGATCATATTCGCCAAAAGCATTGGGTAAGCCTGCGTTAGGGTGTGCACTGACATAGCACTCCGCAATACGCGATAGTTCAGACACATATTGGCGCAATTCATTTGGCCCTAAAGCACAGTTGAGACCAAAGGATAAAGGTCTAGCATGACGCAATGAGTTATAGAAAGCTTCGGTAGTTTGCCCCGATAGGGTACGCCCAGACGCGTCGGTGATCGTTCCCGAAATCATAACCGGCAGAGTCACTCCCAAGGCTTCAAATTCTGTTTCAACCGCAAAGATCGCCGCTTTTGCATTTAACGTATCAAAAATTGTTTCGATCATGATCAGATCGACACCCCCTTTGATCAAGGCGTGCGTTGATTCACGATAGGCTTCAACTAATTGATCAAAATTGATATTCCGAAATGCGGGGTCGTTAACATCAGGGGAGATCGAGGCTGTGCGGTTAGTCGGTCCCAACACAC
Source organism: Providencia sp. PROV122 (assembly GCF_028482365.1). Classification (NCBI taxonomy): domain Bacteria; kingdom Pseudomonadati; phylum Pseudomonadota; class Gammaproteobacteria; order Enterobacterales; family Morganellaceae; genus Providencia; species Providencia sp. PROV122. The sequence continues at coordinate 40,587 of NZ_JAMPQI010000025.1, forward strand.
CAGCAACATAGCGTGGCTGTTCCGGTGTTTTACGTGTCCACTCATCGGCACATTCACGGGCGATACGTGCAGCGGCTTCATTTATTTCGGCAGACAACGATTCCATTTTGTAGTCTGCCATCGCAATCGTTGTTGAGTTAAATGTGTTTGTCTCAACAATATCTGCCCCAGCCGCAAAGTATTGATCATGAATATCGCGGATAATTTCAGGCTGAGTCAAAACAAGGAGGTCGTTGTTTCCTTTGAGGTCACAAGGCCAATCCGCAAAGCGTTCACCACGGAATTGTTCTTCGGTTAGCTTATGGCGCTGGATCATCGTCCCCATTGCGCCATCCAGTACTAAGATCCTTTTTTGTAATTCTTGTTCTAACATACTGATTTTATAAACCACTTTCCCTGCCTCCTAAAAAACAACAACCAAAGTCATAAGTTAAATTAGTGCCACATTCATCCTATCATAATTTTTACGTTGAGAATTCCACCTCATGATGAGAGTTTCTCAGGTTGCATAAGATCTAATTTTTCACTGATCCGATGAGTATTTTGAGGTGAAATCATCCATAATAGAAACAAAAATTCATTCCAGTCAGGAGAGACTTAATGGCGACTGCATCAATCAGTAAAAAAATAAAAAAGGCAAAGGGGCCGGCAAGTGGAGCACCTGCGGCAGGTCAAGTCCAGTCATTAAGTCGTGGGCTAACCCTTTTGGAATATATTTCTGAATCAACGGGAGGGATTGCGTTGACCGACCTTGCTCTACAAGCGGGTCTACCTAACTCCACAACCCACCGTTTGCTCATGACACTCGAACAACACGGTTTTGTCCGTCAGACTGGCGATCTCGGCTTATGGGTGATTGCTTCTAATGCGTTTATTATTGGGAGCAGCTTCCTTGAAAGTCGTAACCTACTGGCCTTAGTTCACCCTATTTTACGTCGTTTAATGGAAGAGTCCGGTGAGACCGTCAACCTTGCTATTCTTGACCATAGTGAATTCGACGCAGTCATTGTCGACCAAGTGCAATGTAATGCTTTAATGCGCATGTCTGCCCCTATCGGTGGGAAACTTCCTCTGCATGCTTCCGGTGCAGGTAAAGCATTTATCGCCAACTTACCGGAAGAACAACTCATTCCACTATTGAGTAAAAAAGGGCTTCACGCCTATACACCTTATACTTTAACGACGCCATCTGCCCTTAAAGAAAACCTGCAACAAGCGAAAAAACAAGGGTTCTCTTATGATGATGAGGAGCACGCTTTAGGACTCAGGTGCATTGGCGCATGTATTTATGATGAACACAAAGAGGCGTTTGCTGCCATCTCTATTTCAGGGCCACTTTCACGGATCACCGACGATCGGGTGACTGAACTCGGCGCTATGGTGATCAAAGCCGCCAAAGAGATCAGTCGTGAATATGGCGCGATCCGCTAACCTATAAAAATAATGTTATTAATTAGTTATATGCTGAACCTGTGGATGCGTAAATGAATTTGTAGATAAGAAACGTGGCATATCACGGTACTTTTCAATAAGCGCTAACGCAATTGCCTCAGTTTCAGCATCGGCTTTTCCATCAATGTTCCGTGGACGGAAATGCATTTGGAATGCGCTAATGATCTGTTGCGTCTGCCCATCCAGCTCCCCTGATAGCGGAATTTCCGCATAGCCATAAAACCTTAGCGCCTTCTGTAACAATAGCACATTACTCGGCTCGTCTTTCCCTCTATTCGACAAATAACCTTTTACTGTCGCAGCATCAGGCCATGCGCCAATGCCTTGTTTCGCCAATTCTTCCCATGGAAAGGCTCTACCGGGGTCCTCTTTGCGTAATGGCGCAATATCACTATGCCCGATGATATTTTGCGCAGGGATATTATAACGCTGCATAATATCTTTCACTAACGGGATTAAAGCTAAAATTTGCGACTGATTAAAAGGAGCCCATATTTTACGGCCATTCTGATCCGTGGAAAAACCTGAATTCACAATTTCAATACCAATTGAAGTATCATTCAAATTACTGCTATTTAGCCAATGACTATCACCAGCATGCCATGCCTTTAGCGATTCCGGCACTAGCTGTAATACCACGGGCTTATTATTTTCCTGTGAGGGAGTACTTGGGATCAGATAATGGGAGCTCACATTACCTTTAGTGAGCAGATAGATAGATTGATTGTCATCAGACACTGTATAGTGCAAAACCACATATTGGACCCTTTCACTCGTATTGCGTGACGGATAGCGATTATCAACATAGTATCCCTGCCGTGGTGACAGCGTTGAACAACCTGAAATAATAAAAACCATTAGAATTAATAAATAACGGATCATTCAATCTGTCCTTATAGCCCCTATGTTAAATTGACAGGCATTCTACCTATTTATTTGTTTACAAAGAATACACAAAATAAAAATAGACGATTATCTAAGCTAAATCGCCAAGAAAAATAGGGCATTATCCATATTAAAAAAAACGATTGAAATACCTTTTTTACCCATGCTTAAGCCAAAATGCGTAACCGTTATTTTGAGCATTTTAACCGTTCGATTCAGGCTATCATATACACGGAAAATGCTTTATAGCCTGCACGGCATCCTTACCTTAAATGGGTTGATTATTTTATCTCTAATTTTTTCAAAAGAATTTAGCATAAGTTTAATTCATTGGTTTAGGTTACCATTATCAATCTAGTTACTATTTTACTTTAATCAAATATAGCCTTTATTTGGTTAATAGTTAAAACCAAAACCTAATAAAAGGGTAAAAATACGAAAACGGTCTGGTTTCTTTAAAATCAAATTATCAAAAATTGATATGATAGATGATTAATTTTAGAATAGTTTATAATTAATCTGATAAAAAATAATCAATCGGAATACTTTATTAAGTATAAACCACATGTTTATTTATCTAGTCTTGATAGTTCAGATATAAGTTGACCTTCAATCGCGATTATTTATCCGATGTATAACGAAAGAGTCATGGATGACTAAGGTAAATAAGCATACCTTGAGTGATATATTTACCAATTATATTAGTATATTTTACAGTTTGAGTGGGTAACCGATAATTTAATACCAGTTACCCATAGAGGTGCTCGAACACATATTACGCGTTGATAACTAGTCACATTGACTATATTAGATTAAAATTATTAACAAAGTTTTAGTCTTTATCAGAACAGCCTAAAAATTCCTCTAATAAATTAGAGAATCTCGTCAGACCTCCTAATCTCAAATAAATTTCCTATTCTATTGATGTATAGAAAGTTCGCTTCTCATGTTCAACTTCTGTCGTAATAATCCTCACAATATCTTTAACATCGATATCTAAAAATACAATAATTTCAATAAGTTTATCTAAACTCAATTTATTTACGCCACGCTCATAACGCGAGATTTGTTGCTGACTTAAATTAATAATATTTGCTAATTCGTGACCAGATAATCCTCTTTTCATTCTTGCTTGACGCAAATGGTGACCTAATAAAGCATACACATCTTCTCTTTTTTTTATCGCCATATCCCTCTCCTAGAAAAGGAAATAATATTATTTTATTAGCCCAACTATTATAGAATTTCCCCCCCTCTTTAAAAATAGTTATCAGCAATCAAAATTTAACATATTGATAGTTAATAGTTATCATTCATTTTATTAAACGAATTTATTCCTTTTTTAAAAAAGCAATTCATTGCTTTTTAATCATTTTTTTATTTTTATCACGCCTACAATTAGTTTTATAGTTAATTATTTATACTTAATATTTTAATAACTATTTACACTTTAAATAACTCTAGAAATAGTTAGACACTTTAAACAATATTTAGAATTCCTGAAAAATGAGTAACAACAATCCATAATATGAGGTAGATCATAATTTATGAATTAAATATTAAATTAAATCCAATTCAAATTGAATACAGTCAGCTCCATAAAGATATATTTAAAGCTGTAAATTTAACTAATGGCGATATCAGAACTTGAAGTAATCCCCTAATATCCGGTCGATGAGTCTACTGTGGATCTGACGACAATGATCCCAGCCTTACCACGCAAATAGCGCATTAACTCTATATCCATAACTTGCAAATTAAGTTTTAATGAGGAAGCATTTCTAAAATAAATTTTACCGCCCTGACGAATAGCAATCCCAACGTGACTTACATCTAGCCCAGCCCGATTAGCATAAATCCCAATATAATCCCCTGTCTGTAGCGCATCCAACACAGCCTCATCGATATACTCTGTCGGTATATAGCTGACTACGCGTTTCGTTACCGGTAGACCTTGAATAAAGCGCTGCCCATGACTTTTTAAATTAAGATTTTTATACACCTGAACTGCGTTAGGGCTGATGGTTTGGGTGATATCAAACACCATACCGTCGTTTTGATACAACCAATCGGTGAAAAAATGCCGTCGATTCACATAGGAGATATTATCTTGCGTATAACGGATATTTTTTAGATTATGAATAAAATCATCATAATTCTCTGATCTTTTAAATGCTTCTGTATATTCAATAAAAGTCATGCAATCCATTGATTTTAAATTTATAACCAACGTTTCTTTCGCCGAAAAAGAAGCGTTCAACGTGTGACTGTTATAAGGCGTGCCTAGCAATGTTTCAGTTATCACTTTAACCCGCTGCTCTTCATTCAGTCCTTTTGTACGTTGCTGAATATCATTGAGTATTGATAGCGAGCCTGATTCCAATACCGTCTCTGCATATGTTAAAGACGATGTGAACAGTAATGCCACTGCAATAAACCGTTTTAGCATGAATCCCCGACTATAGACCTTCTTTCTCAATCAATGTGTAAGCCTATTACTAGACCACAAATCATTCACAAAATTCAGCCTATTAATCGAAAACAGCACAATTTTCCCTCAATCAACAAGTCAAGTAATCTTGATTCAGATCACAGATACTTCGAAATCTGTCCACGATCCATTGCAACTCTATACGTTTCAATTAACAATGTTACCAGTAACATATCGCTAAACAAATAAAGTCTCTTCAGCGCCCTTATTTGATAAATGCGTGTTGGTAGATAAAAAGTCTCTGTGATGAGGTTAGTAATTATGAGCAATTCCAATAAGATAGAGAACGGTTATTCCTCCGTTCATCCTGAAATAATGCGGATCACCAAACGTATTATCGCTCGCTCAAAAAAAACAAGAGAGCATTACCTACACAAAATTGAGCAAGCACGTAGTACAACCGTTCATCGTGCAGAACTTGCTTGTGGTAACCTCGCTCATGGATTTGCAGCCTGCCAACCTGAAGATAAGAAGATCCTCAAAAGCATGACTCGCTCTGATATTGCGATCATTAACTCTTATAATGATATGCTGTCAGCTCACCGCCCCTATGACCATTACCCTGAGCGTCTGAAAAAAGCGTTACTCGAATCGGGTGCTATTGGGCAAGTTGCCGCCGGCGTGCCTGCAATGTGTGATGGTGTAACTCAAGGGCAAGATGGCATGGAATTGTCTCTGCTAAGCCGTGATGTGATTGCAATGTCTACCGCAATTGGCCTTTCACATAATATGTTTGACGGCGCGTTATACCTTGGGATCTGCGATAAAATTGTGCCCGGTCTCATGATTGGTGCCTTGTCCTTTGGTCACCTTCCCGCTATTTTTGTTCCTGCCGGCCCAATGACAACAGGGTTACCGAATAAAGAAAAAGTCCGCATCCGCCAGCTATATGTCGAAGGCAAAGTAGATAGAAACGCGCTATTAGAAGCTGAAGCTGCCTCTTATCATGGTATTGGCACCTGTACCTTTTACGGTACCGCAAACTCTAACCAAATGGTCATGGAGGTTATGGGGCTACATTTACCGGGGGCCTCTTTTGTTCAGCCGGATACCCCCTTACGCGACGCCTTAACCGAGGCAGCAGCACGCCAAATTACTCGTTTAACCGAACAATCAGGTAATTACCTGCCAATAGGCCAATTAATTGACGAAAAGGTCATTGTGAATGGTATTATCGCCTTACTTGCAACTGGCGGTTCAACTAATTTAACTATGCACCTAGTGGCTATTGCACGAGCAGCAGGGATCATCATTAATTGGGATGATTTCTCTGAGCTATCAGCAGTGATCCCATTAATCTGCCGCATTTACCCCAATGGTCAAGCAGATATAAATCAATTTCAAGCCGCAGGCGGAGTACCTCTCCTTATCCGCCAGCTCTTATCCAAAGGATTACTCCATCACGACGTTCATACTGTTGCTGGTGATGGCCTCTCACGCTACACCATGGAGCCTTGGCTAGACAACGGTCATTTAGCGTGGCGTGACGGCCCCGATACCTCCTTTGACTTGAACGTCATCGCAGATATTAATCAGCCATTTTCCCATCATGGTGGTACAAAAGTTTTATCGGGGAATTTAGGACGCGCCGTCATGAAAACCTCCGCAATACCGGAAGCGAATCAAATCATTGAAGCTCCTGCTGTCGTCTTCAATAATCAACACGATATTTTGCCGCTGTTTGAGTCTGGGGAATTAGATCGTGATTGCGTCATTGTTGTCCGTTTCCAAGGCCCATCTGCAAATGGTATGCCTGAACTCCATAAACTCATGCCTCCATTAGGGGTTCTTATGGATAGAGGTTATAAAGTTGCACTAGTAACAGACGGTCGATTATCCGGCGCATCAGGTAAGGTTCCTTCGGCCATCCATGTCACCCCTGAAGCACATAATGGCGGTTTACTGGCTAAGGTGGAAAATGGCGATATCATTCGTGTGAATGGTGTAACGGGTGAATTGACTCTGCGAGTCGATGAACCAACACTCGCCGCTCGTCAGGCTTATCAACCAGATTTAAGAGCCCAACGTTCAGGCTGTGGTCGAGAGCTCTTTAGTGCATTAAGAAACCACTTCTCGGGTGCCGAAGAAGGGGCTTGTAGTCTCGATTTTTAACTCCTTCAGTGAATAGGAAAAGATTATGCATAATTGGAAGTTAGCTGCTGCAGATGTACTCAATGCAGGCCCTGTCGTTCCCGTCATTGTGATCAATAAACTTGAACAGGCGGTTCCTCTCGCAAAAGCACTGGTAAAAGGGGGAATTAGAGTACTTGAAGTGACACTGCGTACTGAGTGTGCCATTGATGCAATTCGTCTTATTGCCAATGAAGTGCCCGAGGCGATGATCGGAGCAGGCACTGTGATTAATGCTCAACAACTCACTGCCGTCACTGAGGCTGGCGCCCAATTCGCTATTAGCCCAGGTCTTACCGAAGAGTTACTCAGTGCAGCAACAAAAGGTTGTATCCCTCTAATTCCAGGTATATCAACCGTTTCAGAATTAATGCTCGGTATGAATTATGGCTTAAAAGAGTTTAAGTTCTTCCCTGCCGAAGCCAATGGCGGTGTAAAAGCATTAAAGGCAATTGCCGGCCCCTTCTCACAAGTTAAATTTTGTCCAACGGGTGGAATATCGCCAGCTAACTACCGCGATTACCTCGCCTTGAAAAGTGTATTATGTATCGGTGGTTCATGGTTAGTGCCAGAAGATGCCCTTGAAGCCGGTGATTATCAACGAATCACTCAATTGGCAGAAGAAGCGATTAAAGGCGCTCAGCAATAATTAAATTTGATATATCAATATGAGCCAGAGTATCCCAATACTGTGGCTCTATTTGCTTAACTCAGCCACTAAGTCGCTGCATTGGCTCCTGTCCAAAACGTAAACTAAAGCGCAAATCTTCTCGATAAGCATAGACGTCCTCGATATAGCCGCTGCGGATCCTATTTTGTAAGCCTTGCCAATATTCTGCCGTAAATAAGTTGGCATGCCGCTTCTGTAAATAACCGCGTATTTTAGGGTCTTGGCATAAAAATAACGCAAACTCCTCTGGAAAAACATCCTGCTCTCCCACGCTGTACCAAGGCTCCCCCGAAAGTTCTTGCTCTGGGTACATAGGTTCAGGGATCTTCCTAAAATTTACTTCGGTCATATAGCAAATTTCATCATAGTCATAAAAAACAACGCGGCCATGACGTGTCACACCAAAATTTTTAAATAACATATCGCCTGGAAAAATATTTGCTGCCGCTAGCTGTTTTATCGCCTGACCATACTCATCAATCACATGATGTAATTGCGCTTCGTCAGCCTCATCCATATAAATATTTAATGGCGTCATCTTCCGTTCCATATACAAATGACGGATCAATATTTTGTCGCCTAAATCTTCTATCAGGGAAGGGGCTTCCTTAAGTAATTCCGCCATCAGTTCATCACTGATATAACGCTTTTCAATAATAAAGTTTTCAAATTCTTGGGTATCCGCCATTCGCCCAACCCTATCGTGTTCTTTAACAAGCCGATAGCACTCCTGTACACGTTCCCTCGTGACCTCTTTTTGTGGAGCAAACTCATCTTTAATCAATTTAAATACGCGATCAAAAGAAGGCGAAGTGAATACCAACATTACCATTCCCTTCACACCAGGCGCTATCGTGAACTGTTCTCGAGAAAAATTAATAAAAGCCAGATATTCACGATAGTACTCCGTCTTTCCATGTTTTTGGCAGCCAATTGCCATATACAGTTCAGCAATAGATTTACTCGGTAAAATTTCCCGTAACCAAAAAACCAATGCGGCTGGAAATGGGGCATAAACCATAAAATAAGAGCGAGCAAAACCAAAGACGATGCTGGCTTCATCAAACCCCGTTAAACAGGTATCAACATAAATTTTGTGGTCAGCGTCATGATGAATAGGTAATAAAAAGGGGTGAACTTCATTATTAATGACCAATTTTCCCACCAGCCACGCTGCCTTATTTCTATAAAACAATTCATTCGCAATCTGGAAAGTAACCGTTTCATTGCGAATATTAGGGAATCGTTCTATTAGGCTCTCAACAATGCATTGCACATCCCAACTTAAAGAGCGCCACTGCAAACGTAGCGGCAATGCACTTAGCACTTCTTCCAGTACATTAAACAAACTGTCTTTAACCGGATATTCTCGAGCTAATGGCCTAGGCAGGTCACTAAAACGCCGAGCTGGCTGAGAGGTAAAAATAAATAAGTTGTCTTGCGTCAGTTCCCGATGCTGGAACAAACGACAATACACCGAATTAAAAAAACTTTCTGCAATCTCAAAACGCGGGTAATGCGGTAACAATGCCGTGTATACCCGTTTAATATTCGAAAGCATTTCTGGCGTTAATGACTGAACCAAACCCATAAATTGTAACTGAGCCACGACTAACCCTACATGGTGGTCATACAACTGTATTCTTTGTTTCATCGCATCTTGAATAGCATGCCAATCTGCCCGTTCAAATCGTTCCTGTGCACCTGATGTAATCTCTAAAAAACGACCATACTGAGCATCAAAACCTTGTAAAATGGTTTGAGAAATTATCTGTTCAGTCGATAGTGTCATAGTAGCTCCTGACAAAAAACGGCACTCGAAAGTGCCGGTAAAACAAAAAACAGATACATATGAACAAAAGAAAAATATGCGCGGCTTAATGAAAGAAGTTTCTGGTTAAAACTGCTCTTCTTCCGTCGAACCTGTCAGCGCAGTGACTGACGATGTTCCACCTTGGATCACAGTCGTTACCTTATCAAAATAACCCGTTCCCACCTCCTGCTGATGCGAAGAGAAGGTATAACCCTTATCAATCGCAGCAAACTCACGCTCCTGAACTTTCTCTACGTAGTGCTTCATACCTTCACCTTGTGCATACGCATGAGCTAAATCAAACATGTTAAACCACATGCTATGAATACCCGCCAATGTGATAAACTGGAAGCGGTAACCCATCGCTGAAAGCTCATCTTGGAAGCGAGCAATCGTCGCATCGTCCAAGTTTCTCTTCCAGTTAAAGGAAGGTGAGCAATTATAAGCCAGTAATTTACCCGGGTATTTCGCGTGGATCGCCTCGGCAAATTGGCGAGCCGCCTCTAAATCAGGTTTTGATGTTTCACACCAGACCAAATCAGCATATGGCGCGTAAGCGAGCCCACGGCTAATGGCTTGCTCAATGCCCGCTTTAGTACGGAAAAAGCCTTCGTTGGTTCTTTCCCCTGTGATAAATTCGGCATCATACGGGTCGCAATCCGACGTTAAAAGATCGGCGGCGTCTGCATCCGTTCTCGCGATTAAAATCGTTGGTACTCCCGACACATCCGCTGCTAAACGAGCCGCAACTAACTTTTGTATCGCCTCTTGGGTTGGTACTAGTACCTTTCCACCCATATGACCACATTTTTTAACCGCCGCGAGCTGATCTTCAAAATGTACCGCAGCAGCTCCCGCTTCAATCATACCTTTCATTAGTTCAAAGGCATTTAGCACCCCACCAAATCCCGCTTCAGCATCAGCAACGATAGGGAGGAAGAAATCAATGTATTCCTTATTTTCTGGCCCAATCCCATTAGCCCATTGAATTTGATCCGCCCGACGGAACGTGTTGTTTATCTTTTTCACGACCGAAGGAACCGAATCGACCGGGTATAACGATTGGTCAGGGTACATACTTGATGCCGTGTTCGCATCCGCTGCCACTTGCCAGCCAGAAAGATAAATAGCTTCAATTCCCGCTTTGGCTTGCTGTAATGCTTGTCCCCCCGTTAAGGCACCTAAGGCATTCACATAACCTTTTTTAGAATGGCCATGGAGTTGATCCCATAACCTTTGTGCTCCTCTGGTCGCTAGAGTATGTTCTGGGTTAACTGAACCACGCAGCTTCACCACTTCTTCAGCACTATAAGGGCGAGTGATCCCTTCCCAACGTGCTTTTTTCCACTCATTCTCTAATTGGGCAATCTGCTCTGCGCGTGATATCGTCATGTTCGTATTCCTTATAATTTAAGTAGGGCCTATCGGAATGGCTTTAATCGTGTTTAATTAATAAATTGGTAACCAGGTATTGTTAAAAACTCAATGAGTTCATCTTGCGTTGTTATTCTTCGCATCAAGTCAGCGGCCTCACGGAAACGACCACTTTGGAACTTCTGATCACCAAGCTCTTTTTGAATGACTTGTAATTCTTCATCTAACATTTCTTCAAAGAGGGCTTTAGTGACTTTTTCACCATTTGAAAGCGACTTACCATGGCGGATCCATTGCCAAATAGAGGTACGAGAAATTTCTGCCGTTGCAGCATCCTCCATTAAGCCATATATCGGTACACAACCATTTCCAGATATCCATGCTTCAATATATTGAACTGCAACTCGGATATTCGCTCGCATACCCGCTTCCGTCCTTTCGCCATCACAAGGCTGCAATAGCTGCTGAGCGGTAATTTCTTCGTCTGAATCGCGCGATACGTGTAATTGGTTTTGGTGTTCGCCCAGTGCTTGGTTAAAAACCGCCATGACGGTGTCTGCTAACCCAGGGTGTGCAACCCATGAGCCATCATGACCATTACGGGCTTCTAATTCCTTATCAGCTTTAACCTTCTCTAAAATAGCTTTATTCTCTTGTGCATCTTTACTTGGAATAAAGGCAGACATCCCCCCCATTGCAAAAGCCCCTCGACGGTGGCAAGTTTTAATCAGCAACCGAGAATAAGCACTTAAAAAAGGTTGTGTCATGGTCACGACTTGGCGATCAGGTAATACCCTATCTGCGTGCTCTTTTAATGTTTTGATATAACTGAAAATATAATCCCAACGGCCACAATTTAGACCAACGATATGCTGGCGCATGTGATACAAGATTTCATCCATCTGAAAAACAGCTGGCAGTGTTTCGATAAGTACGGTGGCCTTAATCGTTCCTCGTGGTAAACCAACAGAGTCTTCGGCCATACTAAATACATCACTCCACCATTGAGCTTCCTGCCAAGACTCAAGTTTGGGTATATAGAAGTAAGGGCCACTTCCTTTTGCTAGTAGCGCTTCATAGTTATGAAAAAAGTAGAGCGCAAAATCGAATAACCCTCCGGGGATTGGCTTACCATCGAGCAAAACATGTTTTTCATCTAAATGCAGACCACGAACACGCGCGATTAATACAGCAGGGTTAGATTTTAATTGGTAAACCTTTCCATTTTCGTTGGTATACGAAATATCGCCTCGAACCGCATCTCTTAAATTAATTTGCCCATCGATCAATTTATCCCATGAAGGGGAGAGTGAATCTTCAAAATCAGCCATAAAAACTTTAACGTTGGCATTAAGCGCATTGATCACCATCTTACGCTCTACAGGGCCAGTGATCTCAACTCGGCGATCACGCAAATCCCCAGGGATATTTTGAATTTTCCAATCAGCCTTTTTAATGGAATCACTTTCTGAAATGAAATCAGGCAACATGCCAGAATCTATTTTCTGTTGTCTAACTTGCCTTTCTTTCAATAGCACATCTCTTTTAGCGGAAAACTTTTCTGCCAGATCAGAAAGAAACGCGATAGCTTCAGTCGTTAGCACCTTGCTATCTTGCTGATTAAAACTCTTAGTAAATGTTAATGTTGATGCTGATAATTGCTGATCCATTGGTCGATCCTCTCTCATATCTGCCGATAAATTAAGACTAACTCAAAATAAAAATAAATCAAAAACAGTTTCCATTTTATTTTAATTTAAACACAACATATTGATATATAATAAAATTAACAAGATTCTAATTATGATTACAGGTTCCCTTTTCACAACAAAAGATGTTAAAGTTAAGTTAAATCAATGTGTTGTAAAAATAACAATCATTTACTAAAAAACAAAAAAAGCAGCCTCATCAGGGCTGCTTAAATTCTTTAATTAGGATTCAACTTAAATAAAATCGCTGTAATTTATCATTACACTAGGCGAATACGTTGTTATAAGCGTATCTGGCAGTAGATAGGTGGTTTTTTAATCTAACGTCGGCTGCATATGACTAAGATCGAAAGGTGTGATCTGATACACATAATAATTTAACCAATTTGAGAAAAGTAGGTGCCCATGACTACGCCAAGTAATAATGGGATCCTTTTCCGGATTATTTTCCCTAAAATAATTACAGGGGATATTTGGCGAAATTCCAGCATCAACATCGCGCCAATATTCTTGAGCGAGGGTATCCGCATCGTATTCAGGATGACCTGTAACAAAAACTAATCGCTTATCTTTAGATGCAAATAGATAAGCCCCCGCTTCTTGTGAACTAGCTAATATATCCAAATCCGTATGTTTGCGGATCAATGATTCAGGGAAGTCAGCATAGCGTGAATGAGGCGCATAAAAAGATCCATCAAATCCTCGGGTTAATAGGGCAAAAGGCTCAAGCGTATCATGCTGATAAATACCAGATAGCTTTTCTTCCCGTGTCCATTTAGGTAAATCATAAAGCACTTTCAATGCAGCCTGCACCGCCCAGCAAACAAATAGAGTCGAGGTCACATGATCTTTCGCCCAATGAATCACTTTTTCTATTTGCTGCCAATAAGCAACATCACAAAACTCCACTAAACCTAAAGGAGCACCAGTCACAATCAATCCATCAAAATTCTGGTCTTGGATATCCTCAAAGTCACAATAAAAGGTATTCAGATGTTCCGCAGGCGTATTTTTAGATTCACGCTGATCAATTCGCAGTAACTGAATATCAACTTGTAGCGGTGTGTTCGACAGTAAACGTAAAAATTGATTTTCAGTTTCAATTTTCTTAGGCATCAAATTGAGTAGTAACACTTTCAAGGGACGGATCTCCTGAAGGCTTGCTCTTGTCGTTGTCATGACAAAAACATTCTCCTCTCGTAAGAAATTTACCGCTGGCAACTCATCAGGTAAACGAATTGGCATCATCTTCCCCTTTTATACATTTATACGTTTAGACTTCTAGAATGCTAAATAATCTAACCAAAGTTGCCATCATTGTCGAGTCTTTCAACACTAATTGAAATTATTTCAAGTGATTAGATTTGGTACAATTTGATTGCTATATATAGCATGGTTATAACTGTATGATTCTATTTATATTATGATAAAAACTATTCAATTATAAACATCAATATTTATTAGAATTTTTATTTATATCCTATACAGAGACAAAGATACTAAGTACTAGTAATGCTGGCTGGAATCCGCCAAAAATAGAGAAAATGGGAAAAGAAGGGAAGTGATGGAAGGTAAGGTATGAAATAGATGAGGGCTTTGATAAATTTCTTACTAATAATTCTTTAATCTATCTATTGCTATTGAAATAACCCATATTTGAAAAAATAAGCCGCCCTAAATAAGGGATTAAACTTTATCTCTCCC
>NZ_JAMPQI010000026.1:0-52092 GCF_028482365.1 Providencia sp. PROV122
CCTTTTAACGCCTTTATCTCACCATACTCCCCGAAATCTTGCTGAGTTACTTGCTGTGTATCTTACGGTATGTTGTATATTCGTGTGCCCCAAATAATCCTGAATTAAACGCGTATCGGCGCCTCTATCCGCTAATGCATAACCACATGCATGTCGTAACATGTGGGGATGAATACCTAGAGTTAGTTCAGCTAGCTCACCAAGTCGTGAAAAAAGTTGATAAAAGCGCTGACGAGTCATGGCAGTCCCTCTTTCAGATAAAAATAACCACTGACTTTCTTTCCCTTTCCATGTATTTCTAATTTTTAGCCAAGCTTTAATGAGAGGGATCTCTTCATCAATCAGTGGGTGATTAACTGAAAAACCATTCTTTAAACGATGTACATAAAGCTCATTACTTTCTAAGTTAAGATCAGATAATTTTAGCGATAGGGCTTCGCTTGCCCTTAGACCATGTATAAAGCACATATAAATTAAGCAAGAATTACGTTCGGGATGTCGCGACAAATGACAAGCAGCTAAAAGTCGAGATATTTCCTGTTGGGTTAAATACTTACGAGTGGACATGAACGTTTCCCCATTTAGTCAAAAAATGGGCAATTATATCTAAATCAATCGACCTGACATATTAATTTTTTTAGATAAATATAATTTTTTCAGCCCATATACAAAAATAAAAAACAACTTAAAACCCATATTTAGGGTAATAAAGGAGAGATTAACTAAATTTTATATTTAGTTAATTATTTTGGCACTATTGCAAAGTTTGATTTTTATAAAAAATGAATCGTTATAGCCACAATATATTGGATTTTTGATCATCTGAATGACAATCTATAGTAGAGAAATTAATCTCAGTAAAACGTTGCAACAGTGCCTATATAACTACCTTATTTACCGCATTCTGTTTGAATAGCCACCGACTTGATAGACACCTTTTAGTTAGACAAAATAGCGAAAAGAGAGGTGTTTATGAGCAGCAAACAATATCCAGAAAAATTGAAAATTGAAGCAAATCACGAAAAAAGGACATAGTGTAGCCCGCGCGGCTAACCGACTGAGCACAACAACGCATAGTCTTTACGCATGGATTAAAAAATATAGCCAGACTCTTCGCAATATCAAATTATATCTATTGAAAGTGATGACATTCTGCGACTTAAAAAAGAGTTACAAAGAGTCACTAAAAAGCAGGATACATTAAAAAAGCCGCGTTGTACTTTGCAAGTCAATCCGACTTAAATATGCCTTTATTAAAGCCAACCAACATGGTTATGAAAGTACGGACTACGCTTGTCACTCTCAGCCTGAATAGTCATTGTGGCCATAACTTTACCTGTAGCTGTTTTAACTCTCTCAGGGGATTTTATTACCGTTCCTGATGTGGTGATTCTGGTTGATTTCGCTTTTCTCATTTTTGATTTACTCACCTTCATACCATCATAGTAAATGCTGTATAACTTGCTTTAATTTGAAACCGAAGATGTACCTACTGCATACTCATAAAACACTAGTGATAACAAAGATATTAATCAATCCAATCTAATCTAATTTTGGTCAATGGCAAGCATTAGGTTTTATATAGCCCAATCAATAGTACCACCGTGGTTTATCACAGTACCATTTTGGTACGTTATTACTATGAGTTTTTTTGATATCAAAATAACCACACCGTGTTTGCTTATGGTTATTAAAAATAATTTTCCTATTAAAAGCCTTTTCTCAATTAATAGTATTTAGTAGGCTAAAATGAAAAACATGCTAGCTAGGGTAATATCTATGTCTCAAGATTTTAACGTTTACCTCTCTTCTAAGTCACTCCCATCACCTTTCGAGTGGCAGGCGGAAATAGCCAAGGTTAATAAATCACTGATTATGGATACTGATTTTGACTTACTCACCTTTTCTGGTTTTCTTCCTTATCAATTAGATAACGAGATTACCGGCTTTGAATACGGCTCATGGTTTATGGATGATGATCATAAAAAAGAAATTAATATACCTACAGCTGATTTCTGTATTTTATTCTCAGTTGGTAACCGACCGCTTGAATTGATAGCAGCTGTAATATCCGCATACTGCCTTGTAAAGCTAACTGATGGAGTCCTGTCAGATCCCCAAGCAGGTATTCATATACCGCCATCTCAGATTGACTCTTGGATGAAGGCGATGTTGGCAAAGTAGCCCTAGCACTCTACGCCCATCAATATACTGAGCATGTTTATACGTTCCACGAATAGAGTTTATTAACGTGTGCTAGCTGTGTCTCAATCCATGCAGTGTTATAACCTTGTTCATGTAGGATGGTGCTCATTGTATGCCTGAATCCGTGGCCTGTGGCTCGCCCACTATACCCCATGCGCCTAATCATCGTATTCAGTGCCATATCTGGTATGTGCTTTCTATAATCAGTACGGCTAGGGAATATATATTGATAACTGCCACTAATGGGATGTATCTGTTTCAGCAAATCAATCACCTGCTCTGATAGCGGCACAATATGAGGTCGGCGTGTAAGCACACTTAATTAGCATATTTGTTAGCTTCATAAGTCACTAATATTGTAGAGGGAATTCTATATAAAAAACTATGCAACAAATTATTGTAAAGATTTAGAAAGACGTTAGTAGACTTCGGTAGAGTGAGATTTCGCTGGAACGCTTGATTTAACTGAGGTTAGGAGACTTTAATAGACGTGATTAGAAGTGAAGATGGCGGAGGAGGAGAGATTCGAACTCTCGGATGGTTTCCCATCGGCGGTTTTCAAGACCGCTGCCTTCAGCCGCTCGGCCACCCCTCCGCAATGACGTGCACTATAAACATCTGCGCTTTCGATGTAAACCCCCTATTTTATCAATTGCTATAAAAATAGGCACTTAATGTGTTAATGGGCTAAATTATCAACATTTCCAACAGGTCGCTTGGGTTATCGCCTATTTTTTGCTAAATTTGCACTCTATTTTTGTTTAGGTTGAAATCTGTATGTTGCTTTTTAACGGCCAAGAAATTGAGACTGACCCTCAAGGCTACCTTATCGATAGCCAACAATGGAGCGAAGATCTTATTCCTCTTCTCGCAGAGCAAGAAAATATCACTTTGACAGAAGAGCATCTTGAAATCATTCGCTTTGTTCGCGCATTCTACTTGGAATTTAATACATCTCCTGCCATCCGTATGCTCGTGAAAGCCGTTTCACAGCAATTTGGGGAAGATAAAGGAAATAGCCGCTACTTATATCGACTATTCCCTAAAGGCCCAGCAAAGCAAGCAACAAAACTTGCCGGCCTGCCAAAGCCCGTGAAATGTATTTAAATGGCTAGCCAATTAATAGCGGACCGAAAAATCCGCTATTTTTTCAGTGTGCCAATTTTCACTAAAATAGTGATCAATCTTTGCTCCTGGAGGGCCACCTGCATTGAGCCATTCTTCGACAAAACGGATATCTTGGTCTGAACCATAGATACCCAGTGCGACACTGCCATCTTCGCGATTATAGACATACCCTTTTATGCCATTTTGATTCGCCCAATGATACGTTTGGTAACGAAAACCAACTCCTTGTACGCGACCATAGATATAAAACAAACGTCCGGTTGATGTTGTCATTTTGGCCCCCATTATCAGTGCATTATTTACTAAAATACGATTTATTACAGTTGTCTTTTATTCATCGAACATATAATCTGGAATTGAGGCACTGCTTTTCAATGTTGCATATAAGACAGTGTATTGCGTTATGAGTAATTGTCCATACATTGGCTTGAAAACGCGGAACACTGCCCCAATATAAAGTTATAGCATAAGCAAGGCTTTTAGGAGGTGGCTATGATGATCACCAGTAAATATGGGATCGGGCAACAAGTTAGACATAAACTACTCGGCTACCTAGGCGTTGTGGTCGACGTCGATGCCGAATATTCGCTCGAACAACCACACGATGATGATATTGCTTCAAACAGCACATTACGTGATCTGCCTTGGTACCATGTTGTTATGGAAGATGACAACGGCGAAGCTATTCATACTTATTTGGCTGAAGCGCAAATTACTTATGAAACCGCTGATGACCATCCAGAGCAACCTTCCATGGACGAATTGGCAGAGTCTATTCGCTCACAATTACAGGCACCGCGCCTACGTAACTAGTTGTTTATAAAATTATTAACTTGTATCCAACAGTAAAGCAGCCCAACGCTGCTTTACTGTATTGTCATGCTTACTTTTCTAAACCTAATAAAGGGATTTCTTGTTTTGGGCATCTATCCATAACAAATTTCATGCCCGCAGCAAGTGCGATGTTTTTCGCATCTTCACTAATAACCCCCTTTTGTAGCCACAGTACTTTGGCTTTAATCGCAACGGCTTCCTGTGCGATCCCCACCGCGGCTTCAGCATTACGAAATACATCCACCATATCTATTGGTTGAGGAATATCCGCTAATTTTGCGTAGACTTTTTGCCCTAATAGCATTTGCCCTGCTAATTTAGGGCTGACAGGGATTATGGTATATCCTTGCTCTAATAAGTACTCCATCACTTCATAACTTGGACGATCTTTTTTATCACTTGCACCAACTAAGGCGATCGTATTGACACTACGTAATATTTCAGCAATTTCTTGGTTAGTCATCAAAATAACTCCCTAAATCAGTAAACTATTAATCTACAATATGATATATGTTGTAGTGTGTGCTAACTCAATTTTTCTACTATGAGTACCACGTTGATGTTGCTGGCAAGATGAGAGAAAACATGGATTATGTTTTCAATTACCCCAGAAAGTTATGAGATAGTCTTTCTCTCATTATTGCGATAAAAACCAGCAGATCGCGACAAACACGTCATTATTAATATGCTTAGCGTGATACCACGCCACCTTTAAGGGAACATCATGGAATCAACTACTCGTACAATAAAAAACACTAAAAATATAGCACTCGTTGCCCATGACCACTGTAAATCTTCATTATTAGCTTGGGCAACAAAGAATAGCGAACAACTTAAATCCCACCAACTGTTTGGAACGGGTACCACAGCGAAACTGATTAGTCACCATACAGGGCTTCATGTTACTGGTATGCTTAGCGGCCCTATGGGCGGTGACCAACAAATAGGAGCGATGATCTCCGAACAAAAAATCGATGTTTTGATCTTTTTCTGGGACCCTCTGAATGCTGTTCCTCATGATCCAGACGTGAAAGCCTTATTACGTTTAGCGGCTGTTTGGAATATCCCTGTAGCCACTAATCCAGCAACAGCAGACTTTATTATTACGTCACCCTATTTTAATGGTGCAATTGATATAGTGATCCCTGATTACCAGCAGTACTTACAAGAACGCACAAAATAAGCCTTCAAGAGCCGGATAGTTTATCCGGCTCTTTGCTATTTAAGGTTTTTTCTGTCTAGGCACACCTAACTGTTTTAATTCACTAACGAACTCTGATGGTTCATCGGGGTTATACAGTAGCCATACTTGCTGTTTTGCACGCGTCATTGCCACATATAACAGCCGCCTCTCTTCTGCGTGCTCAAACTCCTCATGTTTAGGGAGTAACACTTGTTCCATAATAGATTCGCGTGCCGCCGCTGGGAATCCATCCTTCCCACTGTTCAGCCCACAAATAATGACATGATCGGCTTGCTTCCCTTTAGAGGCATGAATGGTCATAAACTCAATCTTAAGCTTTGGCCAGCGTGTTTGCGCTTTACTTAAGATTTCTGGTCGCAGATAGTGATAACGTGCTAAACATAAAATAGTTTCATTTTCCGTGACATAACCACTCATCTTATCGAATAAACGCTCCAGTGCATTTTCATAAAGCAAAACGACTGACTTTTTATTGCCTTTAACGAGGCTATTAAGTGGTTTATCGAGCTGCGTCGGATTTTGCAATATAAAGCGATTCGCAATTTCACCAATGCGCTGATTAAACCGATAAGTGGTGTCTAATGCGCACAGCGCTCCTTCGCCAAAATTGTGTTCAAAAGAGGTTGTCAGATCAAGCTCTGCCCCGCTAAAACGATATATAGCCTGCCAATCATCACCAACAGCAAAAAGTGACGTTTGTTTATTCTGTTGACGCAATGCCTGTAGCAGTTTTGCTCTTAACGGCGAAATATCTTGAAATTCATCGACCAATATGTGTTTCCAAGGGCTAATAAAACGCCCTTTCTCTAATAAATTAACAGCTTGATGGATCAACCCAGAGAAATCGATAGCCCCTTCATCTTTTAGAGCACTTTTCCAAGCCTTTAATAAAGGTGACATGAGACGAAGGCGTTTTTGAAACAGATCTCTAAACTGCTCGTCGGCAGATTCGATCATCTCTTTCTGGCTACCGCCATGCATACGCATTAAACTTAACCAGCGCTCTAAGCGACTTACTATCTTTTTACTGATTTTTTCATCTTTCCAGAATTCACCTTCCGGCACATCCCACTGTAGCTCCTCAGTTAGCCACTCCCGCCAGCCTTTCGCTTGCGCTTTTTTCGTACTGCACTGTGTACGCCATTCATTCAATAACAATTCACCGCGTTTTTGAGAGTCAGTTTCGAATTCACTGATAGCAGGTGATTTATTGCTTCCTTCACGAATGATATAGAGCGCTAGCGCATGAAATGTTTTGGCTTCAATATCCTCCTGCTGCAAACGCTCTTGGATACGTTCATTCATTTCTTGCGCCGCTTTACGACCAAACGCTAATAATAAGATTTGCTCAGCCTTAGCGAGCTTTCTTAAAAGAAGCCAGCCGGCTCTCGCGACTAATACTGACGTTTTCCCACTCCCCGCCCCAGCAAGTACTAAAACGTTATCTTCTCCATTAATGACGGAGAGTGCTTGGCTTGAGTTTAACGGGGAGGTTTCAACATGTTGGAAAAAATCACTATAGCGTGACAGGATTGATTCACTCCATTGTTGGTTAACCTGTTGCCGACAACGTTCTCCATCATTGAGCCATTGCAAACAGTAGTGATAAGGGGCAGCACAGTTTTCAAATTGACTGACTCGCGCTAACGGCAGAGGAAGGGAGGAAAATTGCTCGCTGATCTTTTTACGAAAGGTGTTTAATTCACGCAAGCTAAACCAATTATCCTGCTGAGTTTGCTGCTGTATTCCTTTTGCGAGGGCGACAAGCACTTGAGCACTGACCTCACTCATTTCAATGCTCCATTGTTGCCATTTATCATTTAAATAGTGATAAAAGCGTTGCGTTTGCTTCCATTCGGTTCCATGCAAACGAACAACTTGCTCATCAGCTAGTTCAAACTCTAACTCCCCCCAAACAATTCCCCTTTTGCAATGAATATCAATTAATTGGTTAAAAGGGATAAGATATTGATGTTTTTCACCACTCACCTCAATGCCAGCATTTAATAAGCGAACCCGATTATAGGGATGCTGAGCCAGGCGCTGCCCAATCTGTGTTGATTTCAGTTCCATACATCCTGCACCTGAGTAGTTCAATCATGAAAATAACGGCTGCTTGATTCCAGACAGTTTTTTATTACTTACAAACACGCTATCCTATATAGACTCTAAATATTCGAGTTGTATCTAGGCGGCAGGTTAAACTGCTTGTTTATTCGTCGAAAAGACGCCCAAGGAGCCTATAAACCTTGAGCACTTCAACACGTAACAGCTAGGCAACTTAAAATATAACGAGTATAGACTACGAAATGTTCGCCTCTGAGGTACTTTGTGTTAACGCTGCTTACCAGTTATCGTCGTGTTTTATATAACAGTCATGCTCTATATTATATCCGAATCTTAATCGCCCTGACAGGGACGACACTGATCCCTTGGTTATTGGGGCAAGAGCCTAAAGTCACAATCCCTCTGACATTAGGTATGGTAGCGGCCGCCTTGACCGACCTAGATGATAGGTTGACTGGCCGATTAAAAAACCTAGCTATCACCCTACTTTGTTTTTTTATTGCCTCAGTTTCGATTGAGTTACTGTTCCCGCATCCCGTTCTGTTCTTTTTTGGGTTGGCACTCTCGACCTGTGGGTTTATTCTCTTAGGGGCGCTAGGTCAACGCTACGCCACTATTGCATTTGGTGCGTTATTGATAGCCATCTATACCATGCTTGGGGTGCCAATATTTGATACTTGGTACCAACAACCCGCCCTATTACTTATTGGGGCTATTTGGTATAACCTTCTTACGTTGATCGGCCACATTCTTTTCCCTGTTCGGCCTTTACAAGATGCGATCACTCAATGTTATCAACAGTTAGCCGCCTACCTCGATGCAAAGGCCAACTTATTCGACCCTGATCTTGAAGATGACTACCAACAGTCAGTCTATGATTTAGCCTTAGTCAATAGCACCTTAGTCAGTACGATGAATCAGGCTAAAATTGCGCTGCTCAGTCGGCTCAAAGGCGATAGAGGCCAGAAAGGAACACGTAATACCCTACAATATTATTTCGTTGCACAAGATATCCATGAACGGGCTAGCTCATCACACATACAATATCAGCAACTGAGTCGTACGCTACGCCATAGCGATATTCTCTTTCGTTTCCAACGACTACTTAGCATGCAAGCGCGGGCTTGCCAACAGGTAGCACAATCTGTTTTGTGGCGTAAGCAGTACCAACATAACCCGCGCTTTGAAGGTACTTTTGCTTACCTTGAAAACTCACTGCAACTGCTAAAACAACAGTCACCTGCAATTCATGAAATTAAGGCGCTGTATAATCTACTCAAAAATCTAAAAGGGATTGATGTCCAACTGAGAGGGCTTGGCCTCGAACAAGGTTCACGCCAACAGAATAATAAACAATTTGAACAACTCTCAGATGAGTCACCTTCAGGCATCAGTGATATCATCGCGCGCTTCAAGCACCATTTAACACCGCAATCCGCCCTGTTCCGCCATGCAGTTAGGATGTCTCTCTTATTATGTACAGGCTATCTCATCATCCAATTATTTGATTTAGAAAGAGGATATTGGATTTTATTGACTAGCTTGTTCGTTTGTCAGCCTAACTATAGCGCAACAAAACGGCGGCTCGCACTCCGTATTATTGGCACACTGATTGGGATCCTCGTTGGCTTGCCGCTATTAAAATTTGTTCCTTCTATGGAAGGGCAGCTCACCTTAATTGTTATCTCTGGGTTACTGTTTTTTGTTTTCCGCAGTAGCCAATATGCGCAAGCGACACTATTTATTACTCTGCTCGTTCTATTTTGTTTCAACCTGCTAGGGGAAGGATTTGAAGTTGCTCTCCCTCGGGTCATTGATACGCTAGTTGGTTGTTTTATAGCCTTCCTTGCTGTTAGCTTTATATGGCCTGATTGGAAATTCCGCCAATTACCGCAGGTTGTGCAAAAAACCATGAACAGTAACTGCCGCTATTTAGATGCGATTTTACAGCAATATTACCAAGGTAAAGATAACAGTCTGGAATACCGTGTTGCACGCCGCGATGCCCACAATAATGATGCTGAGTTTGCTTCTATCGTTTCCAATATGGCATCCGATCCTAAATCGTATAAAGTCACTCAAGAGCAAGCCTTTAGGCTCCTCTGCCTCAACCACACCTTACTGAGTTATATTTCAGCATTGGGTGCGCATCGAGAGCAAATGCAAAATGAGGAAAACCTGATTATTTTGAGTGATGCTATCTGTTATGTAGAAACATCATTACAAGTCATGAGCCTAGATACCTTAATGGATGAGAAATCAGAACGTCTACGAGAGAGCATCACTCATCGCATAGATAGCATATCGACCAGCGATGATGAAAAGACGGTCCTTATTATGGAACAAACAAGGCTGCTGCTTGAACTGATCCCTGAAATAAAATCCATGATCAAGCAAATTAATATTCCCGTTACTTCGCCTCTTGCAAATGGCCATCATTCAGCCATATAGCGGATAAATCAAACTGATGAGCGGGTGTCAAAATACAGCGTTAATTGTTACACCCGCTTGTGCGACCTTTAGCCTAATACGGTTCAACCAACGCTGTTGTACCAATTAATCAACTCTTGTTTAATTTGTGTCGGCAGCACAGCACTGTGATAACCTTCGATTGCACCAGCCAACCCAATTAATAATTTGATACTAGGGGAAAAACGACCAAGCTGTTTTAACTTCAAAAAACACGCTTTCGCGCCTATTTCACGTAAATCGTCAGCTTTATGAATACCTATTTTCCCTAATGCCCTTTCAACCGACATATTCATATTAGGTAAATCTTTTATCCGAGTGACGGCAGACTGCTTTTGCTGCCGCTCTTCAATAGCTGAACGATAGGCTAAATCAATGCAGTGCAATAAAAGCGCTTCATTCTCCCAAATCTGCTGAGGTAACTGATAATAGCGCAGCTCTAGTGGGATCCCTTTTTTACTGAAAACTAACCGTTCAAGTTCAATTGATTCAAAGTAGCTCCTTGCAAAAAGGCAGCCACGTAAATATAAGAGCCCATCAAGCGCTAAGCCAACAATAACGTTATCAACAATCAAACAATAGCCGCCAAAATAGTTTTTCTTTTTAAATTCACCAAAACCTTTTAACAGCTGATCTAATCGAGAATCATTTTTTTCCGTTAAAGACATACACCCAAACTCCTTATGAGCATTCATCTACTTCCATCCTTGTGTGTGAAACTATAAATACCTTAATTTTACAAACAATTAGCAGAAGTACATTCTGAGAGGATCCGCTAAAAACTCCAAGAATATTGCAGATAAAAACAACAAAGTTGCGAAGCGCTTTGAAAAAATAGTCTTGATATTGGATAAATATACAGTTACTGTATATGCATACAGTTTGATTGCGAGGTGAACTATGGCTATTTATTCTTGGAACAAGGCAACTGAACATTCTGTTAACCACAGCACACAAGCAATGCCTTCAACACCGCCTATTGATGGCTCGATGCAACAAGGCATGGTGAGTGAGCTGGTTTACGATGAAAAACATCCTATTATGGATTACATTCTACTGCCGATGTTGCGTCAGTTCGGGGCGCAATCTCGTTGGCTGCTTTGGCTAAGCCCCAATAAAAAGTTAAGTCGTCACTGGTTAATGCAATCAGGCTTGCCTATTAACAAAATTATGCAACTCAGCAATATGGCGTCGATAACGACGATAGATGCGATGGAAAAGGCATTAAGAAGTGGTAATTATAGTGTTGTTTTAGGTTGGCTACCGGAATTAAATAAACAGGACTTTGCTCGCTTACAAACGGCAGCACAAGAAGGACATTCTATCGGCTTTATTATGCGCCCTCAAAAAACACATAATATCGCAAGTATCCATTCTGGACAGCAAAATAACCTAAAAATTCACTCTAACTATTATCACTAGCCAAGATTAAGAATATTCTTAGTAAATTTGACATTCGGATATCTCAGACTCAGAAAATACCGAAAAAATAATTGAGATCAATGTGATAGATAATAATCAACTCAAAATAGGATTACGTTTATCTCTCTGATTTATCCGCTAAAAAATGTTTTTTTACCATGATTTTTGCTTGCTCTACTTGTATCTTTTTTAGTTCGTTGTAGACTTTAGCTTGTTAAGGTTATGGCATTATTTTTTACTTTTTATAAATTTTTGTAGATAATGTCAGCGAAACCTAGCAAGTATTTTAAACCAATGGCGAATAATAAGGCTCTTTGAAGCCATGCCTATATTGGATGATAACGAGGCGTAAAAAATGAAAAAGACAGCTATCGCAGTAGCAGTGGCAGTAGCAGCTTTCGCAACTGTTGCGCAGGCAGCTCCAAAAGACAACACTTGGTATACCGGTGCTAAACTGGGTTGGTCTCACTATGAAGATACCAGCTTCACTCCAGTTGATCGTGAAAACACTGTAGGTAAAAGTACTGACCGTGATACTTTCGGTGCTGGTGCATACGCAGGTTACCAATACAACCAGTACATGGGCTTCGAGCTTGGTTATGACTGGTTTGGTAAAATGAAATACAAAGGTGCTGGTAACAACGGCGACCTGAAATCAATGGGTGTTTCTCTGACTACCAAACTGAGCTATCCAGTAATGGACGACTTAGACGTTTACACTCGTTTAGGTGGTATGGTATGGCGTACTGATGTTAAAGCACACCAAGCAGGTGAAGAGCGTTACAAAGAAAACGATACTGGTGTTTCTCCTGTATACGCACTGGGTGTTGAATATGCAATCACTCCAAACTGGGCAACTCGTTTAGATTACCAATGGGTTAGCAACATCGGTGATAACGACAACCTGGGCGTACGTCCTGACAACGGCATGCTGAGCGTTGGTCTGGCATACCGCTTCAACCAAGAAGCAGCACCAGTTGTTGAGCCAGCTCCAGTTGTTGAGCCAGCGCCAGTTGTTGAGAACAAGCGTTTCACTCTGCGTTCAGACGTTCTGTTCAACTTCAACAAAGCAACTCTGAAACCAGAAGGTCAGCAAGCACTGAACGAACTGTATAACGAACTGAGCAGCATCGACCCAACTCAAGGTCGCGTACTGGTAGTTGGTTTCACAGACCGTATCGGTTCACAAAACTACAACCTGCCACTGTCACAAAAACGTGCTCAGTCAGTTGTTGATTACTTAGTTGCTAAAGGCGTTCCAGCAAGCGCAATCGCTGCTGAAGGTCGTGGTAAAGAAGATCCAGTAACTGGTAACAAATGTGACAACGTTAAAGGCCGTGCAGCTCTGATCGAGTGTCTGGCTCCAGACCGTCGCGTTGAAATCGAAATTCAAGGTACAACTGAAGTTGTCACTCAACCAGGTGCTTAATTCTTAGCCCCTCGTTCGAATTTCGAACTGAATACAAAAAACCCCATTTCGATGGGGTTTTTTTATGCTAAAAATCATCAGGTCACTAAACACAATCTGTCATTGTTACGATTAAATCAATCGTGGTCGAAAAATAATGGCGGGTTACAAAGCATTTCGTTGGGAATAAAACGATCGTGGTTGATCAACGGGCAACTTGAGATAATCGTCTCCCCTATTTCTTGGTACTTGAATTCCCTAGAATCGCCTGTAGGTCTTGCTTTAACGAACTCATTTGGCTCTCATACTTATCTTTATGCTCAGCATCTTCGATCAACTGAATGATCGTCTCTGATAATGTTTTATTGCGTTTCACTGCAAGGTTAGATAAACGCTGCCAAACAGAAAAGTTAAGGTCGATAGATTTTTTTCTGGTATGGGGATGCTCAGCATTGAAATGACGTTTACGTCTTGCTCGAATGCTTTGCTTCATACGGTTATCCAATTGTGGATTCATATGCAAAGCGATCCATTTTAAAACCTCTGTGGGCTGGTTTTCCATTTTGAGCAATAGCGCGATAGCCTCACTTTCGGCACTTCTTTCGATATACCGAGTAATTGGCTCACCACTTCGGGACTTCTTCACCAGATATTCCCATTTCCAGCCACATTCTAAATTTTCAAGCTGCTGATATTTCATATTTTTTCCTGACGAAGATCGAACCTGACCTATATTAGCAATTTTAGATGAAGATACGCAATTTAAGCACCACCGTCGACCTATTATTGACAAAGAAGATAACAACTAGGCACAAAATAGTGTACAATCAACGCTCATCTATTAACAATTTAATGAACAAGCATGTCCACATTTGAATGCATACTTCTCGTATATGGGATAGGCGGGGTGTGCTCAGCGCTTATAACACTACTCCTGACTAAAGACCCTAATATCTTTATGAGATTGCTCAGTGCGCTCTTAATTGGCTTAACATGGCCAATGTCTTTGCCTGTTGTGCTATTATTTTCTTTATTCTAACTGATTATACGACAATTATTGCTGCAAGATTGGCGCTCAAACGCTAATATAGCAACCTTGCCCTATGGGTAATAAATTGGCCTGAAAACAACATATACTCTAAATAGTTTGCAGTACAGCGAATTGCTCAAAAAATGAGCCGCCGCTAATGTACTAAAGTCTGTGAGTCGTACATATGTATGTCGTCAATAACGGGGCAGCCTACAATAAAAAGAGTATAAAATATCCAAACCAAATTCAGGCATACGCGCCCTGCTCACCGACAGGCATTTTACTTATAATCATATTAATAGCAGAAAAATTATAGTGATCAGTCAAGAACTAACATGGCAAGGCCTAATACCTGACCTAACGCCTTACCAGGCAAACTTTGTTTCTTCAGATACCCTGACTCCTGCTTCTTTGTCAGAAATCCAGCCAAGGCTATTTGATAGCATTGAGCGCTTTATCAAAGAGAATTCACGGACTCGATTTATGTTTATCAAGTCCGACGACAGTGAGCATTATCTAGCAACATTTGCTGAGGCGATCCGCCCTTTACTGACCCCATTTTCGCCCATTAATGGTGATTATCAACTCACTGAAAATAAACTTGCTTTCAAATGGTGTCCTGAAATTGAGAGTCGCTTCTCAAGCCGAGCAAATATTGCCTGTCGCCATTGGATTGAGCCGGAACAACTGTTTGGGTATATCACACCATCATTACATCCAGTGCCGGGTTTATTGCATCACGTTAATGGTGGAGTATTGATATTATCGGCATCATCATTGGTCTCTCAACCCCTGATGTGGCAGCGGCTACAAAATATGATAGCTCGCCGCCAATTCGAATGGTTGCCTTTCTCCGATAATCAACCATTACCGATTGAAATTGAACCTCAGCCACTCGATATCAAGTTAATCATTGTTGGTGACCGGCTTGAGCTTGAAGAGTTTGAGTACACTCACGCAGATCTCTTTGAACATGCTATTTATGGGGAATATGAACCCATAATGTTCTTTGATAATGAAGAACAACTCGCCTTGTGGATGCGCTATATAAAATCAATTATTAATGCTAACCATCTCCCCGAAATCGCACCTGATGGTTGGCCTACGTTTATCACTCAGGCAACACGGTTTTGTGAAGATAAATTTAATCTACCTCTTGATACACAGTGGCTAGCCCGCCGATTGACGGATGCCTCTCACTATCAGTCAGGCAACTTAATGGACGCCAATGCCTTTAATCAGGCTGTGGAAAACCGCCTATGGCGCCATAGTTTCCTGACAGAACGTTCACAAGACGATATTCTGCAAGAACAGGTTTTTATCAAAACCGAAGGCGAAGTGATAGGACAAATCAATGGATTGTCCGTCTTGCACTATCCTGGGCACCCAGAAGCGCTGGGAGAGCCTTCGCGCATTACCTGTGTCGCCCATTTAGGTGATGGGGAATTTGTCGATGTTGAACGGAAAGCCGAGCTTGGCGGCAACATTCATGCTAAAGGCATGATGATCATGCAAGCTTATTTAAATTATGAGCTAAAATTGGAGCAGCCTCAGCCATTCTCAGCCTCGATTGTTTTTGAGCAATCCTATGGTGAAGTTGATGGCGATAGCGCCTCTCTTGCCGAACTTTGTGCGTTAATTAGTGCATTAGCGCTCCAGCCTATCGATCAGCAAATCGCCGTCACCGGTGCTGTCGACCAGTTTGGTTATGTGCAGCCTATAGGTGGTGTAAACGAAAAAATCGAAGGCTTCTATGATATTTGTGCTCAGCGTGGTTTAACAGGGCAACAAGGGGTAATTATCCCAATGGCTAATGGCGCCATCTCTGTGTCAAAGAGGCTGTTGTCAATGCCGTACAAGAGGGGCAATTCCATATTTGGCCTGTGGAGCATGTTGCTCAAGCGATCACATTACTCACTAAGCAGCCCTATTTTGAGCAGCAAGCTGAAGGTGATAACGTACACCTGTTAGCTTTAATTCAAGAACGCATCAATCAAGCAAATTCACCCGAAAAACCAAAACTTCCATGGTTCCTAAAATGGCTTGGTTGAATAAAAAAATATCAGATCGGAGTTGTTCAGCGTACAAGTGTAAGCTATCCTGTATTCTTAAACTTAATTAAGGCTATCAGAAGAACATGGTTGATAAACGCAGTTCCTATACAAAAAGTGATTTAGAAGCTTCTGGAAGAGGCGAATTATTTGGCGAAAATGGGCCTCCATTACCTTCAGGTAATATGTTGATGATGGATCGTATCATCACCATGACTGAAGATGGTGGTACATTCAATAAAGGCTATGTCGAAGCTGAATTGGATATCAATCCAGACTTATGGTTCTTCGGCTGCCATTTTGTTAATGACCCTGTTATGCCTGGCTGTTTAGGCCTAGATGCCATGTGGCAACTCGTTGGTTTCTACCTCGGGTGGCTCGGCGGGGAAGGCAAAGGTCGTGCTCTTGGTGTTGGTGAAGTAAAATTCACGGGCCAAGTACTTCCAACGGCTAAAAAAGTGACTTACCGTATCAATTTTAAACGTGTTATTAACCGTAAATTGATTATGGGTCTTGCCGATGGTGAAGTACTGGTTGATGGTAAAGTCATTTACGTGGCTAATGACCTAAAAGTGGGTCTATTTAAAGACACTAGTGCTTTCTGATCCCGCACCTAAGCGCTAAAAACTAAAACCTCCGCAATGGCGGAGGTTTAAAATTTGTTTGAAGTGAATTAAAAAACCGTTTATTTAGGTTCTCTAACGAATAAGTTAGGCTTTGTTCTGCCTGATTATGCAGAGAGAATCGCCCTGTCCTCCATGGCTTTACGCCAGCCTCCTAACCAGTGCGATCGTGCATCTACAGATTGGTAGGGGCACAATTCTTTGGAACGACCTGCTATACCTGCTTGATAACCTCTTGATAAAGCTCTTTCTAAACGGTCTCGCTTCTGTCTTTTCATGCCTTACTTCCCTCATTGTCTAAAATGGAAAAGAAAACAGCACCTAAGCCCTTCATAGCGTTAAGTTAAGTCACTAGTGGGATTCCGCTCACCGACCCTTTCTTGATACTTAGGGATAGCTTGCCTTGCCACTCACAGACAATTCAAACTATGTAGGGGATCATCTCATTTAGGTACACTATAGAAATACAGCCGACAGATTAGAAAATCAAGTAAAGAATTTCATATAAATGTCATAAATGCTATAAATGTGATTTATATTTTCAAATTATGACAACTCGTTGATTTTAAATAAATTAATATCAATTTTATTATATGTATTTATATTGAAATATTTTATAATTGAATGATATGCAACCAATTTTATAAAAAAATGCACCTTAGCCAATGACGGCGTAAGATGCACTTTATTGATGAAAATAGTGAATATTACTTAAGATTTATTGGCCTCTTTAGCAATCTCACTCGCAACTTGCTGCCATCCATCAGCCAGCGTACGGACTAATTCTGGATAGCCATCTTCTTTTTGTTCAAGCTGTATATCGAAGTTACGACGGATGATCTCTTTGCCACGCGACAAAGTCCAGAACCCTTGAACTAATACCTTGCCATCGTAGCGGCCATTAAAACTTGTTAGCGTAATATCCAATGTGTCCGGCGAATTCTGCAAAGGTTGTAATGAGACTAAACGCCCCGGCAACGCAGAAGACAATTCACTCACCATGGATTGTCCTAACTGTTGTTCTAATGGGCTAGCCCATAAATGGGAGCTAGCATTATTGTAACTGACATCTGACGTTTGGTAAGTAATACCATTTGATGTCAGAACATCCGCCAGCATGATGCGCTGTAACCAAATTTGATTTTGTTGCCCCATCACAACCGCACTTTGTGTTGCCGGCGATTTCACCGGCAATTGGTAATACACTTTTTCAGGGGTGCTGCTACAAGCCGCCAGCATTAAAACAAATATCGATATCAGATATCTCATTATTTTTTCACTCCTTTCGGTACAGGATCCTTAGACGGCTCAGCTTCGAATACCAAGGCATTACTCTTATTATTCAAAGTACGTAACAGTGGCTGGACTTCCCTAAGCACCTGATCTAAACGTTGCATATTATCGACCATCTTATTATATGCAGGTGACCCCGGCTGGAACCCTTGCATCGCACGGTTCATTTCATTCAACGTTTTTTGCAAGTCTTGAGGGAGTTTCTGGAACTCTTTACTTCCCATCACTTTATTTAGCTCAGCGAGCATAACTTGCGCTTCTTTGATCGTTTTTTGCCCTTCAGCCAACGTTTGAGTCGTTTGATTCAGCATAGGCTCAATCGGCATCGCATTGATTTTATCCAGCACAGAAATCACTTTTTGCTGAATTTGCGCTAAGCCACCGCTCGTCGTTGGGATGACTTTATAACCAGCCACCACAGTTGGCCCTTTATATTCAGGCACATTAGGCACAAAGTCGAGATCAACAAACAGTGCCCCTGTTAGCAAGTTCCCAGATTTTAACGATGCACGAAGCCCATCCTTCATCGCTAATTTCAACTCATTTTTCAAGTTAAAATCAGCACCAACATCTTTTGCAAAACGCTCAGGCTCAATATGAATTAATACAGGAATACGGAAATCGTTATCCAGTTTTTGGTCGAGGCCTTTGGTATAGAATGGCACTTGAGCGACCGTTCCTAGGCGAATACCACGGAACTCCACCGGTGCACCAGGCTGTAGCCCACGTACTGAGTCAGAGAAGAACAGAACGAAATCTTGGTATTCAGTATACAGAGAGTTTTGAATACTACTTTGGTTATCAAAGAGTTTAAATTCTGTATTTTCTTTTACACCTTCTCCCGGCGCCCAGCCAGCAGGTACATCAAAGCTTACGCCTCCTGTCAGCAAGGTGGCAATAGAGCCAAGCTCAACATGGATCCCTTGCGATGACATATCAAATGCAATACCACTGTCCTTCCAAAAGCGCACATTCGTACTAATTAACTTATCATAAGGTGCGTTGATGAACAGTTGATAGCGCATATCACGCTTACTCATGTCGAAATTACTGGTTTCAACTGAGCCAACACGGTAACCTCTAAACAGTACAGGGTCGCCTGGATTGAGTTGCCCAGCGCGGTCACTCACCAAGATAACGCGGATCCCTTTCGCATCCGGTGAGGCTAAAGGCGGCGAATCAAGCAGTGTAAACTCGTTATGCTCCTTTTTAGAGTTACCCGGTTGTAATTCGATGAAAACTCCCGAAAGCAATGTGCCTAATCCTGTCACACCTTCACGGCCAATTGTCGGCTTTACGATCCAAAATGCAGAATCCGCACGTAGGAGATCTTTCATATCGCTATTTAAGCGTGCTTTGATAACAACTCGACTGAAGTTGTCATCCAGCGTCACGCTTTCAACAATACCAATATCCACACTACGGCTCTTGATTTTGGTTTTACCCGCTTCAATGCCTTCTGCATTGTAAGTAATTAATGTCACTTCAGGGCCTTGATGGCTGAAGTGATAAAATAGTATCCAAGCACCAATGAGAACAGTAACGATAGGGATCACCCAAACAGGTGACCAACTTTTCAATTTACTGATTTTGGCATTGGCCTGTGGTGTTTCTTGTTCACTCACCCGATGGCTCCTTCTTGTTCAACAACTTTTACCGCACTTTTCTTTTCACAACGATCCCATGTTAATCGAGGGTCGAAAGTCATCGCAGCAAACATCGTTAAAATCACAACGACACCAAAGAAAATAACGCCCTGTGCAGGGACGATACTCATTAATTGCCCCATTTGTACCAATGCGGCCAAAATAGTAATGACAAACACATCGATCATTGACCAACGCCCCACATACTCCACCAATTCATAAATAAAGTGCATTCGATGTGGGTCTCGGTTGCCATAACCTTGAGAGTCAAGGCATAACCACGCGATACCTATCATTTTTAACGAGGGCACCATAATACTGGCGATAAAAATAATTAATGCGACAGGATAAGAGCCATCCCCCCACAATAATATCACGCCGTCCATAATCGTTGAGTCCATATCGCTACCCAACATATTGGTCGTCATCACCGGTAAGACATTCGCTGGAATATATAGGAAAAACGAGGTCAATAGCAGCGCAACTGTCCACTGTATACTTTGATGCTTACGTACGCTACCACGAGCGTAACAGCGCGGACATTGGGATTGTTCCGCCGGTAAGATAGCCGTGCACACTAGGCACAGCCTTACGTTTTGGCTGATCCCAGTTCGCCCTACTTCTAATTTATGGGCTAACTTAGGGGCTGCTTCAATTTTGTTCCACATCCAATGCCGGTCAAGGCATTGAAATGCCCTAACTTGCAAGAGGCAAAATAGACAATACGGCAAAA
This sequence comes from Providencia sp. PROV122, assembly GCF_028482365.1. Classification (NCBI taxonomy): domain Bacteria; kingdom Pseudomonadati; phylum Pseudomonadota; class Gammaproteobacteria; order Enterobacterales; family Morganellaceae; genus Providencia; species Providencia sp. PROV122. The sequence continues at coordinate 20,114 of NZ_JAMPQI010000026.1, forward strand.
AGCTTAACCCAACACCAATGTCACCATAAGCAATCAGTTTTACAAAGCTAACCAGAACCCCTGCGAGGAAAATTTCCGCCATACACCAAGATTTCATTTGAAATAGGATACGGCTGATCCACACTTTGATTCTTTTTGGAACATACACTTGTAATCCCAATAGTATGATTGTCACCATACAAAAGGCTGGGATGACTAATGAAAATAACAGAAAAAAGAGGGCTAAGCTGCTGTAACGCGTTGTCGAAATAATCTCGATAATTTGAAATATAGAAATTTCATTTTCAATCCCAGCCGCACTCATTTTGACAAATGGAAACATACAAGCGACGAGCAGCATAATTAATGCGCTAAACGCATACGCTGCCGGCTGCTTGTATGGATAGCGCCACTTTGACACCAACACTGTATGACAGCGTGGGCAGGTTGCTTTAGTTCCCTGTTCTAATTCAGGTACCGCAACCAGCATGTCGCATTGTGTGCACAGCACATGTTCATGAGACTCATGAGAGCACAAGGTGATTCGCCCCTTCTTATTTCCTGAACGATAAACTAGCCATTTTTCAGTAGCTCAAGCTCTTGCCAGCGGTCGAACGCTTGCTCTAGCGCTTGTTCCTTTTCAGCTAATGTATTTAATGTTTTTTCGGTTATATCGTGAGGCTGGTTAAAGAAATCAGCATCACCAATCGCCGCTTGAAGTGCTTCAATTTCACCTTCTAGCTGTTCGAGCTTCGATGGTAATTGTTCTAATTCACGTAGTAAATGGTAGCTTATCTTATTATTTCGCTTTGTAGGTTCTTTTACCTTAGGCGATTTATCTTGCTCCGCTATTTTACTTTGTTGTGAATTTTTCAAGCTCACGGTTTGTGCTTTTTGCTGTTGAGCATCAAAATAGCCGCCAGCGTAACGGTTAATCACCCCGTTACCTTCAAAAATCCAACACTCTGTTACGCTATTATCAACAAATTCACGATCATGACTAACCAATAAAACAGTGCCTTGATAGCTATCGACCAACTCTTCAAGCAGTTCTAGTGTTTCGACATCAAGGTCATTGGTCGGTTCATCGAGGATCAATAAGTTGCTTGGCTTTAAAAATAAGCGTGCAAGTAACAAACGATTACGCTCACCACCAGATAATGCTCGTACCGGAGTCATGGCGCGTTTGGGCGGGAACATAAAGTCTTGTAGATAACCGAGTACGTGGCGTGGTTTACCATTGACCATCACCTCTTGCTTCCCTTCTGCAAGGTTATCCATGACCGTCTTATCAGGATCGAGTGCGGCGCGGTGCTGATCAAAATAAGCGACTTCTAATTTAGTTCCACAGTGCACTCTGCCACTATCTGCTTTGAGATCACCCAACATCAATTTGAGCAGGGTTGTTTTACCGCAGCCGTTTGGCCCAACTAAAGCGATTTTGTCTCCACGTAACACTTGCGCACTAAAGTCTTTAACCAGTACTTTATCATTGATTTGGTAATTCACATTTTCCAGTTCAAAGACAATTTTCCCTGAGCGAGACGCTTCCTCAACCTGCATTTTCGCACTTCCCAGCACTTCACGGCGCTGAGAGCGTTCTACGCGCAAGGCCTTGAGTGCACGAACACGCCCTTCATTACGGGTACGTCTCGCTTTAATACCTTGTCTGATCCACGCTTCTTCTTGGGCCAGCTTGCGGTCAAATTCTGCATTTTGCATCTCTTCCACACGCAACGCTTCTTCTTTTGCCACCAAGTAATCATCATAATTGCCCGGCCATGACGACAACTTACCTCTATCCAGATCAACAATACGTGTTGCCATATTGCGAATAAATGAGCGGTCATGGGAAATAAATACGATACTACCTTGGAAATCTTTCAAAAAGTTTTCTAACCATAAAATGGTTTCGATATCCAAGTGGTTAGTCGGCTCATCAAGAAAGAGGACTTGTGGATTACTCACTAATGCACGACCAAGAGCCGCTTTACGTAGCCAGCCCCCAGACAGTGATGACAGTTGAGTATCCGCTGGCAAATCCAATTTTTTCAAGACATCACTGATACGGGCATCCAATAGCCATAAGTTACGGCTATCTAGTACTTCTTGTAATTCAGCTAATTTATTTAAATTCTTTTCACTCGGATCGGTTTCCACCAATTTAGAAACATGGTGATACTCTTTGAGGTATTCTGCCTGCTCTGCTACGCCTTCGGCAACAAAGTCAAAAATCGTTCCTTCAATATTACGGGGTGGGTCTTGCTGTAAACGAGCAACCACGAGATCTTGTTGGTAAAGCAGTTGCCCATCATCAAGAGGCTGCTCTTTAGTTAGGACGCGCATGAGTGTCGATTTACCCGCACCGTTGCGTCCAACTAAACAGACACGCTCATTTTCTTCGATATGAAGTTCCGTGTTATCCAATAAAGGGGCATCACTAAACGAAAGGTATGCACCCGATAAATTAATTAAAGCCATTGATGTTATCCTTTATGCTGCATGGCGGATCAGCCAGCAGTTATGAATCTGACGATTACGAGCAAAATCTTCTGAACGCGTTTTGGCGGTAATTTCTTCTGCTTGTAGTCCTAACGCATTCAGAGCTTCGATATCCATTTTAAAGCCACGCTTATTGTTAGAGAACATGATGGTACCACCACGACGTAACATGCGTTTTAGGTGAGTGATCAACTGAACATGGTCGCGCTGTACATCAAAAGTACCATCCATTCGCTTTGAGTTTGAGAATGTTGGCGGATCAATAAAAATCAAATCAAATTGTTCTGGGCTATTCGCCAACCAGTTTAAGCAGTCAGCTTGGATCAAGCGATGTTGGCGCCCCGTTAAGCCGTTAGCCTGTAAGTTTTTCTCTGCCCACTCAAGATAGGTACGCGACATATCAACTGACGTGGTGCTTTTCGCGCCTCCAAGCCCTGCATGAACTGTTGCGGAGCCGGTGTAGCAGAAGAGATTAAGAAAATCTGCACCACGACTCATTTGTCCTAACATGCGTCGAGCAATGCGGTGGTCTAAAAACAGCCCCGTATCAAGATAGTCGGTTAAGTTCACCAGCATCTTAGCGTTGTATTCTTGCACTAAAAAGAAATCCTCTTTTTGTGCTAGTTTTTCATATTGCTGTTTACCTTTCTGACGTTGGCGTGTTTTTAATACCAACTGGTTAGATGACAGCTGCAATACATTCATCGTCGCCGTGATCACATCAAATAAACGTTGGCGCGCTTTGCGTTCATCCACCGTTTTCGGTGGTGCATACTCCTGTACGACCACTTTGTCACGATAAACATCGATAGCCACATTATATTCTGGCAAATCTGCATCATAGATGCGGTAGCAATCAATCCCTTGCTGTTTAGCCCACTTGCTGAGTTTTTTATGGTTCTTACGTAAGCGATTAGCAAAATCAGGAGAGATTTCACCGACCGTTTCCGACGGTGTTTCTGCCAATAAATAATTTTTCTGTACGCAATCCAATGGGCCATTTTTGGCCTTAAATTCACGTTCAGAGCGTAGTTGTAAGCAACTTAACAGTTCAGGAGAGGCACTAAAAATAGATAAACGCCAACCAGGGAAACGCGCCTTCACAATACGGCCTAATTGGCTATGTAAAGCAATCAATGCAGGCTCACTTTCAAGACGTTCGCCATAAGGCGGGTTACTTAAAATGGTTCCCTTAATGCCTGTTTCAACAGGGTTTTCAAGCATAGCAGCATCGCCATGATTGAAACTCACTAATGTTTGAACGCCCGCCCTACGTGCATTAGAGCGCGCCATATCAAGCACTCGTTTATCGATATCAAAACCATAAAAACGCGATGTTGTCTCTTTTAGGCCTTGACGAAAACGCACTTGCGCTTCCGTGATCAGCTCACGCCATAATGCAGGGTTATATTTTGACCAAGCATAGAACCCCCAATGTTCACGGTACAAGCCAGGCGCTCTGTCTGCTGCAATCATAGCCGCTTCAATCAATAGTGTGCCGGAGCCACACATAGGATCGACAAGGGGGGTGCCCTGCTGCCAGCCTGAGCGATTGATAATCGCAGCGGCTAACGTCTCTTTTAATGGCGCTTGCCCTGCCAAATCACGATAACCACGGATATGAAGTGCATCACCACTTAAATCAAGCGCTACGCTAGCTTTCTCTTTATTCAAGTAAACATTGATACGAATATCAGGCTGCTGGCGTGCAACATCAGGCCGCTGATCTAATTTACGTACGAAGCAATCGACAATGGCATCTTTAACTTTTAAAGCACCATATTGGCTATTGCGGATCTCTTCGTTTGTACCACTAAAGTGAACTGAAAATGTGTCCTCAACTGAGAATACCTCAGTCCAATCGATAGCTTGTACACCAAGGTATAAATCTAAGTCGCTATAAACATCAAATTCATTCAATGGTAATAAGATACGGGATGCCAGCCTACTCCAGAGTAGACTCTGATACATCACCCGTTCATCAGCCTGAAAATAGACGCCCCCTTGTGCAACTCGGCACTGACTAGCGCCCAGAGCTTCCAATTCCGATTTCAATAGTTCTTCTAGGCCACGAGCTGTGCTGGCAAACAGAGAATTCATAGTATTTTTTACCAATTTGGATGAAAAATTGTTGCGCATTATAGCTAATCTTATGGACTTGTCATAAAGTTGCTCAGCAACAATTATAAGGATTAAATAATGATTACGCTTTCACGCCTTTATACGCACCCAGTCAAATCAATGAGAGGGATACGCCTGTCTCATGCATACGCCGATACCAGTGGGCTAATATTTGATCGCAATTTTATGGTAACAACGCTGGAAGGTAAATTTATCACGGCAAGAAAATACCCTCAGATGTTACTATTTACACCAGCAATGTTAAATAATGGGCTTTATCTCAAAGCACCCGATGGTGAAAGTGTGACGGTATTGTATCAGGACTTTGATGAGAATCAGAGTCCAACTGAAGTCTGGGGCAATCATTTTCATGCACTCATTGCGCCTGAATCAGTCAATACTTGGCTAAGTCGTTATTTTGATGAGCCTGTTCAACTACGCTGGTTAAGTCCTCACTTGTCACGTCGCGTCAAAACCCTGCCCGATGTGCCTATGTCGTTTGCCGATGGCTACCCCTTCTTATTAATTAATGAAGCTTCGGTACAAGAGCTACAAAGGCGTTGCCCCGCCAGCATTAAGCTTGAGCAATTTCGCGGTAATTTGATTATCACCGGTGCCCAACCTTTCGAAGAAGATACATGGAAAACGATTCAGATTGGCGATGTCGTTTTTAGCTTAGACAGACCATGTAGCCGCTGTATTCTGACGACTGTTAGCCCTGAAAAAGGCATTAAACATCCACACAGCGAACCATTAGCAACCCTACAAACCTTCCGTACCACGGAAAGTGGTGATGTGGATTTCGGGCAAAATGTCGTTATCCATAATACTGGAATTATACGAGTGGGTGATACCGTGACGGTTCTTGAAAAGAAACAACCTAATCAGTATATCCCAAAAGAGCGAGAAACGGATAATAAAGCGAAAAGTCCTTCTACGCCATTAAGTACGGTAACAGTCACTTTTGAAAATCATGATTATGAAGGAAATAACCAAGAAGTGATCCTTGAACAATTGGAATCAAAAGGGATCACTTTACCTTATTCCTGCCGTGCTGGTATTTGTGGTCAATGCAAAATAAAGTTGATTGAAGGGGAAGTCACGCCATTAAAACAAAGTGCAATTAAAGCGGATGGTTATATCTTAGCCTGTAGTTGCATTCCCAAAAGTGCGATTAAATTAGCTTTAAGCTAATTTTCTAACACCATCATCTCAATAATAACGATTATTTTATTGATGGTGTTATTGGCGAATATTAAAGAATATCCATATTAATAGATCATGGACGATCAATTAAATGACATTCTCATACAGTAAGCGATTAGACTTGCGTTTATATTGCCTCATGCGATCATTCATGATCTTAATTGGATCACAAAAGCGTAATTTACGATCAGGCAATTCTAATTGTGCCTCCGCTAATAAACACAAACTTGCCGACGTACCAGCCTCAGCAATAATAAATGTCGCTATATGATGGCTATTTTCTAAACACACTTGAATAAGCTGACCTTGCGCAGGTACTTGAATATCGTGAAAAGGAGAAAAATACCAACTTTTCGGCATTTGCGGTTTTAAAAAGCGAAATGCCACTAAACTATTCAGTACTAATTCAGCCCGTTCTTCATGAGATAGATTTAATTTTTTAGCCTGCTCATCAAATATATAAAACTCCGCAGCATCTTCAATGCTAAAAGGCATTTCATCACGTGCGAATGCTGTCAGCATTTTTGCGGGAAAACATGAGCGAAATATCATGCCGTTGGCGAGATCTAGCATCACCCTATCATGGTCATGATCAAAATACCAACGCCAATGATCATCGGGTTTTATTATCATAAACGATCCCTTAGCGATTTACCGGTATACTCACCATACTTTAAGTTGCCAATTGAGTCGTGCTCAATTACCCTAGCTGTTGCATTATTTTGCTCTAAGGATTTTTTAAACGAATAATTCGCTTACTGCCTAAAAGCAACTCAAATGAGTTAGAGTATAAATATATTTTTAAGATACTAGCTCAAAATAATTCGATCTTAAAAATGCAAAATAAAATGATTTAAAAATAGACAGCCAACTCAATATAGATTAAAAGGGAGCATAAATAAAGCCCCCTTTAGGTAAATTTACAGTTAACTATATATGGTTCACAATATCTTTTATTAATTTTGGCCCATTATATATAAAACCAGAATAAATTTGGATTAATGATGCACCCGCGTCCATTTTTTCTCTCGCAGCAGTTAATGAGTCTATACCACCCACTCCAATAATAGGTAACTGCCCTTTTAATTCACGAGAAATGATCCGAATAACCTCAGTGCTTTTTAGTTGCACTGGGCGTCCACTTAAACCGCCAGCTTCATTACAATGATTTAAACCTTGAACTAAAGAACGATCTAACGTGGTATTGGTTGCAATCACACCATCAATATTATGTCGAACTAAGCTATCGGTAACTTGGATTATTTCTGCTTCGGTCAGATCCGGTGCAACTTTAACCGCAACAGGAACATATTTTTGATATTTCGATTGTAACTCCAGTTGCTTGGCTTTTATGCCACTTAATAAATCATCCAACGCTTCGCCATATTGCAAAGTGCGTAAACCTGGCGTATTTGGTGATGAAATATTAATAGCAATATAACCGGCATGTGCATAAACTTTATCCATGCAAATTAAATAGTCATCCTTGCCTTGTTCCACTGGGGTGTCTTTATTTTTACCGATATTAATGCCAATAACCCCACCGTAAGTTGATTTTTTGACATTTTCAACAAGGTTATCAACGCCTTTATTGTTGAACCCCATACGATTAATCAGTGCTTCCGCTTCCACTAATCTAAACAATCTAGGCTTATCATTACCTGATTGCGGTCGTGGCGTCACCGTTCCAATCTCAACAAAACCAAAGCCCATTGCTCCAAAAGCATCAATACATTCACCGTCTTTATCTAAACCCGCAGCTAGGCCAAGTGGATTTTTAAAAGACAGTCCCATACATTGAACAGGTTTAGTAGCAACAGATTGGCGGAGAAGGAATTTAAGCGGGGAATTATTTAAACATTGAAGCTGCCGAAACGTCAGTTCATGGGCTTTTTCTGGGTCGAACTGGAATAGAGCCTTGCGGGCAAGGTGATATAACATATCCAATAACCTATTTCTGTCTATACCCACCATATTTTAAGTTGTAAGCACAGCGATAACACTTGCTGCCGACACCTCAAACTATTTTGTGTATAAAGCGATTAAAAGACACAATGTTCCGCGCGTCAAAACACTCAACAAATGAAATTTGCTGAGGCCATTTTTAACAGGGATACATTTTCATCCGATAAAACGCGACATAGATTACCCTATTTTACGCCTTTTTTTCTATAAAAAATTCATTTATTCGCTACTTGCAAACCAAAGTTGCCTTAATCGGCAATTGAACCGTTGCTGTCAATGGAATAACACCGCATACAACCTAATATGATTGCCTGATTTAAAAGAAAAAGCCCTTGAAACGACGTTCAAGGGCTAACAACACAGCTAATATCAGTAAAGAACTTAGCTTTCGAGCGCTTTCGTCACTTTTTCGAACAGATCACCTGAAAGGTTATCCAACGCTTTGAGTTGCTCTAACGTATTGCGCATCAGGCCTTGGCGTTTATCGTCAAAACGTTTCAAACGGATCAACGGTTCAATCAATCGCGATGCGACCTGTGGGTTACGTGTATTTAAATCCACGAGGATCTCATACAGGAATTGATAGCCGCTACCATCTTTCGCATGGAAAGCTGACGGGTTACCGGAGGTAAACGCCCCAACCAAAGAACGCACACGATTTGGGTTGCTCATACTAAATGAACGGTGATTCAGCAAGCTACGTACTTTCTGCAAGACATCCGGAGCAGGGCTAGTACCTTGCAATGTAAACCATTTATCCATCACTAGGCCATCGTGGTGCCAACGCTCATCAAAGGCCGTCATTAATGACTCTAGGCACGGTAACTGAGACTCACTCGCCGCCGTTAATGCGGCTAAAGAGTCGGTCATATTATCGGCCAATTTGAATTGTTCTGACACTAATTTGTCTGCGAGTGCTTGATCATCGCCTGCTGCAATATACTGTAAACACACGTTACGTAATGAACGTTTCGCAATATCGCTGTGGTCAACACGGTAGCCATCAATTTTAATCGATTGATAAACCACGAGGAATTCATCAGCCATTGCTGTCGCCAGTTGATGAGCGATAAAGTTAGCAACATGATGGATGGCATCAGGGTCGATAGTTTGGAAAAATTCTGCCATCTCATTTTCAGAAGGCAGAGTCAAAATCAGTGCCGCGAGTGCTGGATCGATGGTGTCATTAAGTAACACTGCTCGGAATGCATCAATCACATGCTCAGGGAGAACGAGCGCGTTGCCCGCCTGATAGTTCGCAACGTTGATCTTCACATAGTTACCGATCAGTTGCTGAGCTGCATCCCAACGTGAGAACTCATTACTTGCATACTGCATCAGAAAAGCGAGTTGCTCATCACTGTATGGATAGTCCAATTTAACTGGCGCAGAAAATTCACGTAGTAATGATGGCACAGGGCGGCTTGGCACATTATCAAAAGTGAACGTTTGTGATGCTTGCGTAACATTCAATACAGCGTTTACGCTACTGCCAAGATATTGCAGAGGAATAACGGCCCCATCTTCACCATACAACTCAATATCAAGAGGAATGTGTAACGGCTGCTTTTCTGACTGATCCGCGGTCGGAGGTGTCATTTGGCTCACATGCAGCACATACTGTTGCTTTTCAGGGAAGTACTCATCACGAACCGTTAATACAGGTGTCCCTGATTGACTGTACCAACGACGGAATAACGAAAGATCCACATTCGAAGCATCTTCCATCGCTTGCACAAAGTCGTCACAGGTTGCGGCGCTGCCATCATGACGATGAATATACAGTTGCATACCCGCTTGGAACATTTCTTCCCCTAGCAGAGTATGGATCATACGAATAACTTCAGCCCCTTTTTCATAGACCGTTAGCGTATAGAAGTTATTCATCTCGATCACTTTTTCAGGGCGAATTGGATGAGCCATTGGGCTTGCATCTTCAGCAAACTGAGCCGCACGCATCACTTTGACATTATTAATGCGATTGACAGAGCGAGAGCCAAGATCTGAACTGAACTCCTGATCACGGAAAACGGTCAAACCTTCTTTTAGGCTTAGTTGGAACCAATCGCGGCAAGTGATACGGTTACCTGTCCAGTTATGGAAATATTCATGACCGATAACAGATTCTATATTTAAGTAGTCTTTATCGGTTGCGGTTTCATTTTTAGCGAGCACATATTTTGAGTTAAAGACATTCAGCCCTTTATTCTCCATCGCGCCCATATTAAAGAAATCAACCGCCACTATCATGTAGATATCAAGGTCATATTCAAGACCAAAGCGATCTTCATCCCATTTCATGGCATTTTTTAGGGATTGCATCGCCCATGGTGCACGATCAAGGTTGCCTTTATCAACAAACAACTCTAATGCGACCTCGCGGCCTGTGCGCGTCACGAAAGTGTCGCGAAGAACATCGAAATCCCCCGCAACTAACGCAAATAGGTAGCTTGGTTTAGGGAACGGATCTTGCCATTTCACCCAATGGCGCCCATCATCGAGTGTCCCTTCGGCAATACGGTTACCATTCGATAGCAAGTAAGGATAGCGCTGTTTATCGGCGGTAATTGTCGTCGTATAACGCGCTAACACATCCGGCCTATCCTGATAATAAGTAATATGGCGGAAACCTTCTGCTTCACATTGAGTGCATAATGCATCCCCTGAAACATATAAGCCTTCTAATGCTGTGTTTTTTTCAGGGCTGATTTCATTCACTATGCGTAATGTGAAAGCCTCAGGCAATGATGCCAATATCAGCTTACCATCTTGCTCTTTATAATCAGTCCAAGGCTGACCATCCACTTCAATAGAGACCAATTTAAGGTCTTCACCATGCAGTTCCAGTGTAGATGAGGCTGGGTTAAGGCGTTTGACTTGGCTAATTGCCGTCACGACGGTTTTTGCGGGATCGAGGATAAAATCAAGATCAATTTCAGAGATAGTATAATCAGGTGCTTGGTAGTCCTGACGATATTTCGCTTGTCGCAATTGGGTCATATGAAACCTTTTTTATTCGTTAATTCGATATAGTCGTTTACCAATTCTTCTTTATATTACTATACGCTGCTGCAACATAAATGCTATATGAGAAACACTCTCATCATACTATGTTAACGATTTATGACTATCAGTATCGATAAATGTTAACAATTGGTTTGTTCGTTGATGCTATAACGCTGTTAAATAGAAAATTACGTGTTAGTATCGTTTCATGCTCAATGACTGGCAATGAGTATATTAACGCTTGTTAATCAACTCTAATCGCTAATGTGCCATTCTGGTCAATGACGTATACTCTAAATCATTCGAGAGCCATGGCAAATAGGCCATAACCGTCACCGATAAGGCGACAACTCGAAATGTGATGAGTATAAATAAATATTGGAAATGCTCACAGACACAAGAGTGATGCAATAAGGCTTCTATCTTCTGTCAAAGTGAGTATACTTTTCCAACTTTAACGATTTAGCTAATAAGTAGATAGCTCCGCGAGGACGCCTGCGCGCCATGAATTTAGACGCTACCCCTATTATTACATCACTGCTTGACACTGATGCTTATAAGCTTCATATGCAGCAGGCCGTATTTCACCATTACAGCCAAGTACCGGTTGTCGCCGAGTTCCGCTGTCGTAGTCGTGAAATTCTAGGTGCCTATGCCGATGAAATCCGCCAGCAAGTCCAATTGATGGCTCACCTTTCACTCACCGATGATGAGGCCAACTATTTAAAAGAGCTTCCTTTTTTCAAAGACGATTATCTTGCATGGCTAAAAACGTTTCGCTTTAAACCTGAACAGGTCAATATCACCACTGCGGATGATGGGCAGCTCGCAATTCGTATTAGTGGCCCATGGTGCGAAGTGATTATGTGGGAAGTTCCCCTCCTCGCCTTGATCAGTGAAATAGTTCAACGCGATAGGCATCCACAGGTGACCCAAGAAGATGCCGTTACTCAATTGAAAAAATTACTGACGGTATTTTATGATCAAGCGGCCGAAAACCATATCGACCTTAGCCGCTTTAAACTCATGGATTTCGGCACGCGCCGCCGTTTTTCCTATGATGTCCAATCTGCTATCGTCTCCTTGCTTAAAGAGGAGTTCCCTTACCTTGTGGGCACAAGTAATTACAAACTGGCACATAAATTAGGGCTAGCCCCCGTCGGCACCCAAGCCCATGAATGGTTCCAAGCGCACCAACAAATTAGCCCTGAGTTAGCCAATAGCCAACGTGCTGCACTCCAAAGTTGGCTTGACGAATACCCCGACCAACTTGGCATTGCATTAACGGACTGTATCACGATGGATGCATTTTTGCGTGATTTCGATGATAACTTTGCGAAGCGCTACCAAGGATTACGCCACGATTCAGGGGATCCTATTGAATGGGGAGAGAAGGCCATTGCGCACTATGAGAAATTAGGCATTGACCCAATGACTAAGACGCTCGTGTTCTCAGATAGTCTCGACTTACAAAAATCATTAGAGCTGTATCGCTATTTCCATAAACGCATTAACCTTGTGTTTGGGATTGGCACAAGGCTCACTTGCAATATTCCCGGTGTCGTACCTCTGAATATTGTGATCAAATTGGTTGAATGCAACGGCAAACCCGTCGCGAAATTATCCGATAGTCCGGGTAAAACCATTTGTGAAGACGATGAGTTCGTTAATCAGCTTCGCAAAGCGTTCGATCTTCCTAAAATGGAAAAGGCTTGCTAATTTGGCGATGCACTGTGTGATACCTTAATGGGAATAGGTATCACACCAATTCCCCTTTCAGCGTACGCAATAACACGATAACTTGTCGCTTAATAATATATTTGCTTGCTATTCTAACCCCAACTAGGTTATAGCTAGAGGCTATTGCACTTTTTGGTACAAAAGTATCGATTTTTTACTTGTTTCCTGCCTCACGGCAAGTAACATAGAACTTTAACCTTGAAATAGAGAATTTCGGGAAAACAAATACTTTCATTGGTCTATAAGATGAAAAATGGCTTATTTAGCCCAGTGAAAATGTCATCGTTAATTTCGTTTATATAAAAGAGAGTAATTTTTATGATCGTAGCGCCTGTAGTCGATGTACTGCAAGGCCGTGTGGCGGTTGGCTCTGAAGTCACCGTTCAAGGCTGGGTACGTACAAGGAGAGATTCAAATGCTGGTTTTTCTTTCCTCGCCGTTTATGACGGTTCCTGCTTTAACCCATTACAGGCTGTCATCAATAATAATTTACCTAATTATAACGACGAAGTCCTGCATTTGACGACAGGCTGTTCTGTTGAAGTCACGGGGATCGTGAAAGAGTCACCGGGTCAAGGCCAATCTTTCGAATTAGAAGCAACAGCCGTTAACGTTGTTGGTTGGGTTGAAGATCCGGATACTTACCCTATGGCTGCAAAACGTCATAGCGTTGAGTACTTACGTGAAGTCGCACACTTGCGTCCTCGTACCAACTTAATTGGTGCGGTAGCTCGTGTTCGCCATACCCTCGCCCAAGCGCTGCATCGTTTCTTTGATGAGCAAGGCTATTTTTGGGTTTCTACCCCAATTATTACAGCTTCAGATACCGAGGGTGCAGGTGAAATGTTCCGTGTTTCTACACTGGATTACAACAACCTGCCACGTAACGACAAAGGCGAAGTGGATTTCAGTGAAGACTTCTTTGGTCGTGAATCCTTCTTAACCGTATCCGGTCAATTAAACGGCGAAGCTTATGCCACCGCATTAAGCAAAGTCTATACCTTTGGCCCAACATTCCGTGCAGAGAACTCAAACACCAGCCGCCACTTAGCGGAGTTCTGGATGGTAGAGCCAGAAGTGGCCTTTGCTAGCCTAGACGATGTTGCGGGTCTTGCTGAGCAAATGTTGAAGTTTGTCTTTAAAGCTGCGCTAGATGAGCGCCGCGATGACCTTGAGTTCTTCGCTCAACGTGTCGACAAAGAGGTTATCAACCGCCTTGAAAGCTTCGTTAATTCAGATTTCGCTCAAGTTGATTACACTGACGCAATCAAGATCCTTGAAACCTGCGGTAAGAAATTTGAAAACCCCGTTTACTGGGGGGTTGATATGTCTTCTGAGCATGAGCGCTATTTGGCTGAGCAACATTTCAAAGCACCTGTGGTTGTTAAAAACTATCCTAAGGACATTAAAGCTTTCTATATGCGCCTTAACGAAGATGGCAAGACAGTGGCAGCAATGGATGTACTCGCCCCCGGTATTGGTGAAATCATCGGTGGTTCACAACGTGAAGAGCGCCTTGATATGTTAGACGCGCGTCTTGAAGAGCTTGGAATGAACAAAGAAGATTACTGGTGGTATCGTGACCTACGTCGTTACGGTACCGTGCCTCACTCAGGCTTTGGCCTCGGGTTCGAGCGCTTAGTGGCTTATGTAACAGGTGTCGGTAACGTCCGTGAAGTGATCCCATTCCCACGTACACCACGCAATGCGGCATTCTAATCACTACAGCTTTTCCAAATAAGCTTCCAATATCGAGCCTATCATGGCTCGATATTTTTTATCACCGTCATTCTTTTTAGTCGATTTGCGAAATACATCACAGCGTTACCAACTGAGCACAATTTCTGCACCCTTTTTAAATTGATTTAGCTTAGATCGGAAAATTCCGCTTTTTTCATCGTTTTTTGTTTTCTCTATAAGCAAATCTATCACTTATATTTATCTAAGCTGTTCAAAAAAAGTTCAATTTGACCTTTAAAAAAGTTCCCTAAATTTTGTAATTATTTTTAAACTGGTCATACCTGTGGTTATTTTTCACTCTATTTTTTACATTTTGAAACACCTTGTTACCATTTGTTTCAGAATCTTTATTTTTGTAGCACTTTGAGGGTAGATAAATTTATTTACCAATGGAACACTGGACGCCGACATAGACGACACTAATCTCTCATAAATAGTTCCAAATTTTTTTGAGAATTATTTTTGGCAGTGGCAGGTGTCCGAATAACACCAATGAGGGTAATAATAATGATGAAACGCAATATTCTTGCAATGGTTATCCCAGCTCTGTTGGCTGCAGGCGCAGCAAACGCAGCTGAAGTATACAACAAAGACGGCAACAAACTAGACGTTTACGGTAAAGTTGACGTTCGTCACTATTTTGCTGACGCTGATAAAGGTAAGAAAAGTGAAGATGGCGACGATTCACGCGTTCGTTTAGGTGTTAAAGGTGATACTCAAATCACTGATCAACTGACTGGTTTTGGTCGTTTTGAGTGGGAAACTAAGACTAACAAAGCTGAAGACAACAACGAAAACAAAAACCGTTTAGCATATGCTGGTTTGAAATTCGCTGACTTCGGTTCAATCGATTACGGCCGTAACTACGGTGTTGTTTATGACACGAACGCATGGACTGACGTATTCCCACTGTGGGGTGCAGACACCATGGCTCAGTCTGACAACTTCATGACTAGCCGTAACCGTAACCTGTTAACTTACCGTAACAACAACGCGTTCGGTTATGTTGATGGCCTGAGCTTCGCACTGCAATATCAAGGCAAAAACGGCGACAACAACAAATCTACCGCTGGCGTTCGTAAAGACAACGGTGACGGCTACGGTTTCTCAGCAGCGTATGACTTAGGTTGGGGTGTAACACTGGGTGGTGGTTACTCAAACTCATCACGTACTCCAGACCAACGCAATGATACCACAGCTGGTGGCCAAAAAGCACAAGCATGGAACGTTGGTGGTAAATTCGACGCTAACAACGTTTACTTAGCCGCTATGTATGGTCAAACACTGAACATGACTCGTTATGGCGATGAAAAGGGCTTCAACGCTATCGCTAACAAAACTGAAAACGTTGAATTAGTTGCTCAATACCTGTTCGACTTCGGTCTGAAACCATCTATTGGTTATAACCAATCTAAAGGTAAAGACTTAGGCCGTACCTTTAATGGTAAATCATACGAAAACCAAGATCTGGTTAAATATATTTCTGTAGGTTCTTACTACTACTTCAACAAAAACATGTCTGCAGTTGTTGATTATAAAATCAACCTGCTGAAAGACAACGACTTCACTAAAGCTACTGGCATCAACACAGACAACGTAGTTGGTCTGGGTCTGGTTTACCAGTTCTAATTATTGTTTAAACAATAATTCAGACAACAGTGAAATCTGTTTTGAAAAGCAACGCTTCGGCGTTGCTTTTTTTGTTGTGTGACGCGCTATTTTTATCCTTATTTGTCCCTTTACCCTCGTACACTCTCTCCCTAACCACTAAATCCTGCATTAATATCAATTATTAATCTAAAGTGTCGATACGTTAGAGAAAATCGCTGCATTTAGTGCGGTTAATGGTCAGATCCCATGCAATTTATACCTACATCACAAGATCTTACCAATTTTTAGTAAAACGGTTGGCAAATTGTTTTCTGCGCGTTAACCTGAGCACTCAACATTTTCGGCTTAACAACTGAGCTTTGGAATCGACAACATGTTTGAAAAAATTACTGCTGCCCCTGCTGACCCTATTTTAGGCCTTGCTGATAGTTTCCGTGCTGATCCTCGTGAAAACAAAATTAACCTCGGTATCGGCGTCTACAAAGACGAGTCTGGTAAAACCCCTGTTTTAGACACTGTAAAAAAAGCAGAGAAATTCCTGCTTGAAAACGAAAATACCAAAAACTATCTTGCCATCAGTGGGATGCCAGAATTTGGTCGTGTCACCCAAGAGCTGTTATTTGGTAAAGAACATGAAATTGTCACCTCTAAACGCGCTCGTACTGCACAAGCGCCTGGAGGTACGGGTGCCCTACGTATTGCCGCTGACTTTATCGCTAGTCAAACCAATGCTAAACGTGTCTGGATAAGCAATCCAACATGGCCAAACCACAAAAATATTTTTGAAGCCGCTGGCTTAGAAGTGTTGACTTACAACTACTATGATGCCGCAAGTCATGGTATGGACTTTGATGGTATGCTCAACAGCTTATCTTCTGCGGTAGCCGGTGATGTTATCGTTCTGCATGGCTGCTGCCATAACCCAACAGGTATCGACCCAACAGCTGAGCAATGGGCTAAACTCTCTGCCCTATGCGCGGAGAAAGGTTTACTGCCAGTATTTGACTTCGCGCTTATCAAGGCTTTGCTAAAGGGTTAGATGAAGATGCTGAAGGGCTGCGTATCTTTACCCAACAAAACCCAGAAATGATCGTCGCCAGCTCTTACTCTAAGAACTTCGGCTTATATAATGAGCGTGTCGGTGCCTGCACCATTATTGCGAAAGATAGCGATAATGCAGAGCGTGCGTTTAGCCAAGCAAAAGCGGTTATCCGTGCTAACTACTCAAACCCACCAGCACACGGTGCAGCCGTGGTTACGACCATTCTTTCTGATGACGCACTAAAAGCAGAGTGGATCCAAGAGCTGACCTCAATGCGTGAGCGTATTAAACGTATGCGTCAGTTGCTGGTGAATACACTGGAAGAAAAAGGCGCTAAACAGGACTTCAGCTTCATTATCAACCAAAATGGTATGTTCTCCTTCAGTGGCCTCAATAAAGAGCAGGTAGAGCGCTTACGTAGCGAATTTGGTATCTATGCAGTTAGCTCTGGGCGTATCAACGTCGCAGGTTTAACGCTGGAAAACATGGTGCCACTGTGTGAAGCCATCGTAAAAGTGCTGTAATGGCTTAACACGATAAAGTTTTTACAATAATAGAACGCCTCTCAATAAATTATGAGAGGCGTTTTTTCTTTTTAAATAACAGAAAACTAGCTCGATAAAATCACGGAAGTAGCCATGTCCCAACTGGTTGGGGCATGGCTTCATAGGGTGAAAGCAAGCTTAGATGGTGATTAAGTCGTCATCACCAAACAGGAAGATCATCCTGCAAAAATGGATTGGTTTTGCGCTCATGACCAAGATCTGACATTGGCCCGTGGCCTGGGATAAACTGATAGTCATCCCCTAAAGGTAGAACCTTGTTTTTGATTGAAGCAATCAACGCCTGATGGTCTCCACGAGGGAAATCACTGCGCCCTACCCCCCCTTTAAATAGCACATCCCCCATTGAGATAAGTTTATCTGCATGGTTAACAAAAATAATGTGGCCAGGGGTATGACCGGGGCAATGCAATACATCAAAGGCCATCGATCCACAATGAACAGTCTGCCCCTCTTCTAACCAATAGTCAGGGGTGAAGCTAGGACCACCTTCAATATTAAACATCGCATGTTGCTCTGCTAGCGCTTCAATCCAAAAAGCATCTTCTTTTTGTGGGCCATAAATAGGGGCTGAAAAGTGCTTAGAAATGATAGCCGTTGCACCGATATGATCAGCATGCCCATGCGTGAGCAGAATTTTAGTGAGTTTTAAACCACGCTCTTCGATAGCGGCAATGAGTTTTTCAGCTTCACCACCGGGATCGACTATCACTGCTTCCATCGTATTTTCATCCCAAATCACCTGACAATTTTGCTGAAAAGGGGTGACTGGGATAATCATATAGTTCATTAAGCAATCGCTCCGTAATCTGTTTTATTTATACCCTAAATACTTCAAGAAACAGCGCAAGGCAAAGTAATCCCTGCGAGTGCGGTGACTTGAAGTACGCTGAGCATAGGTACAGATTACCATGTTCTTGCTGGACCTGTATCAATATGGATGAAATTACTTTTTGGATAATAACCAACGCCGCCAGCTCTCATTTTCAGTGCCGCTTTACGGATATGGCTCAATTGTATCCCTTCGATATGGAAGTCCATTGCTTGTCCACGAGTATGGTAACTCTTTTTCGCCACCCCCGAGCTGCTACGGCGCAAGGCATTATTTGTTTCAAGTGAACGGTAACCTGAAATCAATTGAATAGGCTTATTCGACCCTAACATAACCTGTAACATATAAATTTGGTCGAATAACTTAGGATCAATGGTTTTGACTTTATCGCAACGGTAATCACGGAATAAGTGATTTAATCGAGCTAACTCAGATTTGTTATAATGGCGTCCATCAAAAAACTCTGTTTTTAAAAATTCCCCAGTATTGAGGTTTTGAAAACGCAAAATTTTTGGTTTAGGCGTCGTCATAGCAGCAAAAACATGGCTAGGCAATAAACTCAGCCCAAAAGCAGCTGCACCAGCACCTAACCACTTGCGGCGATTTTGGTCGATAATATCCATAGATGGTAACTCAAATTTCAATGGGTTAAACATACCCAGCCGTTCGAGCTACAACTTAGCGGCTAACTTCTTTCGAATCACTTCATTGCGCGCCTAGCTGCATCTCGAATGAGAGAGTATAGGAACAAAATTTATACTATTGTTCAGTCTAACAAATGATATTTAACTTTAATGTATAAAAATGTAAAGAAATAAGTAAATAAGCGCAAATTTGGCATATTTACGCCAAAAGAGTGAACTTGGTCACTCATAATAAACAGAATATCTTCTTGTTATTGAGTAATCATTGAAAATATAGGTTTTGATACTTAAGTGTAACCCACTATCAACTAATTATTAGTGATAATAGAAATATCAGGGAGGAAACCTCCCTGATATCACATTTAATGTAAGATGTTTTTTATTACGGGTAAATATTTTTCAGCATTATTGATACTATTATCATATTGGTAAATATCAGCGCGGTACTGAGGCTGTTGCTCTTTGTCTACCCACGCCGTTTGATAATAAAGATAAACGGGGATCCTATCCGGAATATTCACATAACGCGTACTTCCTGCTTTTACTGCACCATCAATACGCTTTTGCTCCCACCCTGCATCACCTAACAAGATACTGGCTAATTCGCTGGCTTTATTTACCCGTACGCACCCTGAACTGATAGCACGTGCACTCCGATTAAATAAGCTGTGGTTCGGTGTATCATGCAGGTAGATTGCATCCGAACTTGGCATATTAAATTTATAGCGGCCTAATGAGTTGGTTGGCCCCGGTGCTTGGCGGATCCGATAAGGGAAATTCGCTGGAGTGATAACATCCCAATTGATGGAGTAGGGATCAATCTCAAAGGAGTCTTCCCCCCATCCGGAATAGACCGTGTAACCTTTGCGGCTAAAATAGCTAGGATCCTGCTTCCCTCTTGGTGCAATGTCTTTACGAGCCATGCTGGTAGGCACGCTCCAAGGTGGATTGATCACCACATTATTTAATGCACTGCTCATTATTGGCGTTTTACGATCAGGCCGACCAACAATCACTTTCGAATCTAAAATCACTTCATCATTTAGGAAGAAATTTAATGAAAATGCAGGGATATTCACCAAGATCCCAGTACCGTTATTTTCAGGAATAATACGTAAGCGTTGAATATTCAACGCCATTAGCCCTGCTTTTTGCTGAGGTTTCATATTCAGCCAAACTTTGGTGCCTTTCCCCACCATACCGTCAGCTTCCAAGCCGTAGCGCTGTTGAAATTTTTTGACAGCTTCAACTAGCTCATCACTGTACAAACGCGCTTGTGCGGTCGCTTTGGCGATTTCTGCATCTGGCGCTGCGGCATCTAACTCTGTATTAATCGCCGTTTCATCAAGTAGCCCTTGGCGATACAAGATCTCACGTAAAGCGATAACATCATCACTCGATTGACCCGGTTTTAGGGTTTTGGTATCCACTAAAGCCAACCCATCGTCATCCATTTTTAGTTGCTTCAACATTTCTTCGCGCATAGGCTGGTACAGGGAATGTTGAGGCGATTGTAATTTGACCCATTCATTAAGGCGGTTTTCGGCGGCGGCATCCAACCATGGCTTCATTTGCTCTGCCGTAGGTGCCGCTATTTTGTAAGGCTGTTTCCGGTATAGCCAAAATTGTCCATTAGCTGAAACACCAGAAAGATATTGTAGATAACCCAACATGGCATCAGACAAAATCACATCACGGCCTAATTCGCTCAACTGAACATGTTCAAGGGCGGCTAACCACTCATTAAATTGAGGTTGTACCCCTGAAAGTGCCAGCTCCGCCAGTTGTTGCTGAAACTGTTCGATAGCCGTTTCATCTTGCCATAACAGTTTCATCTGCCGATCTGCATAAATCTTCGCGAGTTGTGAAGAAAAAACAGGTTTTATATCGGCAGGTAATGCTCCCGTAATTTGCGCTAAACTTTCAGTTGGTGTGATAGTCGCCACAGGGGCTGCCACCACCTCTTGCTGCAATGGCGCTTCTTCTGTCAAAATTAGCCCATTGTCTTGCGCTGAAAATACAGGAAGTTGTATCGACAACAGCCCACAAATTACCGAAAGTTGCAGAGCTTTCACTCTTTTCTTTGCCATAAATCCACCTTAAGTAACCACATGGATAACAATCATTTTTTATTATATTGAATATTAATTGTATTTAATTTCGAAAAGAATGTTATAGGAATTGGCTAATTTTGTCTTTAAATAACGCGAAACGATTTTACGCTTAGCCATTAAAACAGAATAAATACAACCAATGAAAAATAGACGTATTTACTGCTAAAATACCTAAAAACAAATCATAAAAATGAAATAATAACTAGATTGTTAAATTAAATATGACTTAAGTGTGATAGTTTCCTCTTTACACCTCTTTTGACTATTTCATGGCGAATGATACATTTACCTCTTATGAGTTAATCTTTGTGAGATACTAAAAAAGGCGCCAGGCGCCTTTATATTATTCATATTATGTCGATTAACCTAATTAATATTCAGAGTTAATCACAACTTCTTCACCAAATTGCCCTGCTTTAGGTAATGGTTGGTAGGAGGAGTTTGCGGCACGTAAAATACGAATACCACGGATATTTAATTCACGAGCTGCGGCAATATCGGCATCAGCATCACCATAATAAATTTTTAATTTATGGTCACGCATCCAACTGACTTTATTATTTTGTCCCGGTTCATCCCCCGCAAAAATGACTGGGTTCATTTTATCTGCCGGGATACCAAGCCCTTCTTGTACATATTGGCTAACGGTTTCTGTTTTTGTCTTCGTGCGGCCAGTAATAAAGTAAACAGTATCACCACGTTTTAGATGCATTTGGACTAACTCGATGCCGACTTTTTTAGGCATGCTGAATTTATCCCATTCATTATTCATCTTTTCCCAAAATTCCCTATTTTTGAGATAACTAAAATCATTTGGAGAATATTCTAGTTTACCGCGATAAAAACCAGGACTGGAAAAAAGTACGGTATCATCAATATCAAAACCAACAGCCATAGGAGCTTGGCCTTCGAGGCTATTTTTAATTTGCTCAACAGAAACCCAATGAATTGGTTTCTGTTCAGCTAACTCTGCCACAGTTACCCCTGGGCTAACAACGTCTGGCATTAATACTTTTGCCTGTGACGTTGCCGTAAAGCTGAATACTAACGCGATGGCACTTAGGGTCAATGTCGTTTTTTTCATGTTGGATCCTTACTGATTTATTGACGATGCAGGCATCATGAAAGCAAGCCATAATTATACGAAATATAATTTATTTGGAATGCATCACAAGAATTCAGATAATAATGTCTTTTCTCTCATAAAAATGAGATTAATGTCTCATAGTGACTTTCTTATTCCGATCCAATTAACCACTATTCAGTAAATTTAACTTATGCGGATTTTTATTAAAAAAAAACGGCATTATTTCTAACGCCGTTTTTAGTGACTTAAATAGGTTAATTACCCTTGAGGCAATTGTGCTTGTGAACTTGGGTTATCTTGACCAAACCCTTTTAATCCAACAACGTGTACGTGCTCTCGATTATCAAACACTTTACGAACCAATTTATAGGTCGTTCCTTTTTCAGGACTGATATTCTCAGGTGCTGCAATAATCAGCTGCATTTCTAACCGCTCACACAGCTCAAACAAGGTAGCGATAGATTTTGCATCCAGTCGAGCGGCCTCATCAAGGAACAGCAAGCGGCAAGGAATGATATCTTTTGCACGTAAGCGACGTGACTCCTCTTCCCAGCTTTGCACCACCATAACCAATATCGACATCCCTGTACCAATCGCTTCACCTGTCGATAATGCACCACTTTCCGCCTTCAACCACCCATCGGATCCGCGGTTAACTTCAACTTCAAGTTCAAGGTAATTACGATAATCAAGTAACTCCTCACCGATAGTTTGCGGTAAGCGTTGCCCCATATCGATTTGTGGGTTCAAGCGTTGATAGAGCTTAGCCATCGCCTCAGAGAAGGTTAAACGCTGGCTGGTGAACAGGTCTTGATGCAATTCGCTCTCTTCTGAGAGCACCGTCAATAACAGAGAATGGCTTTCTCGAATATTGACATTCAAGCGTACCCCTTTCACCTGACCAAACGCAACGGCCTGCAAGCCTTGGTTCAACATGCGAATACGGTTCTGTTCACGCTGAATGGTCTTACGAATAATGTTAGCCACACTCTTCGAACTGATCGCCAGTTTTTGCTCACGAGCCGTTAGCTCTTCTGTTAATCGAGCCAACTCAATTTCCATTTGCTCAATCGCATCGATGGGGTCATCAGTACGAATGATATCTTGACGAATACGCTCGCGAAGATGCTGATAAACAGCAATAAAGAATTGGATCTTACGCTCTGGGCGTTTCGGATCTTCAGATAAACGCAGTACATCACGTAAATGTTCATTATCTGCTACCGCTAAACGTAACGCACCCAAAGCCTTATCCGACATTGAGCGTAAACTATCACCGTCGGTATAAGCCAATTCTCGACGGTGTAAACGCCGCTCAACACCATTGTCTTTCACCAAGCGCATGACAGCACACCAGCCAGCCTTAGCCGATACCACTTGTTCGCGCAATAGATAATAATCTTTCTCTAACTTGCGAATACGTTTTTGCAAGTTTTCCATTTCCGCTTCACATAAGGTCTGCTGTTTTTCTAGCTGGTTAATTCGGCTACGATTCGCCATGACAGATTGATGTAGCTCATCACGACGAATACGTGCACGCTCTTGCGCATCAGGATCCGCTTTAACACCAATATCCTGCATTTCTGCTTCTAGCTCTTTTAACATCTCTTGTTTGGTATCAAACGAGCTGCGAAGCGACGCTAAAACTTGATTGAATTGTGCTGATTGTGATTGCTGCTGACGTAACTGCTCACGAGCGCGGCTTCTTTCATTTTCAGCTTGCTCTAAGCGTTGGCGGAGTTTTTCGTTAAGGTCGGCATTCTCATTCACCATCCCCGTCGAATCACTGTAGCTAAAGTGGGCGCGACGCTGCACCACTTCCACCAAGGCAAAGGCCTGTTGTTTCGCGATTTGCTGACTATGTTTCGCGTTCTCATAGTCTTGACGTAGCTGATCATGTTGCTCAGGGTCGCTCAATAACGCGGTAACGATAGGCTCTAGTTTTGCTAATGCCTGACCATGTTTATTTAAGAAATGGGCAGCTTCTTCTGCTTCTGAAAGCTCATCTCGAATTTCGTCAGCGCGATCCGCTAGCGTTTCATCCATCAATAACCCAACTAAAGGTAATAGTCGGTTTAATGCAGATAGAGACTCTTTACCCATCGCAAACTGTTGGCGCTGTTGCTGAGTTTGCTCTTCAAACTGAGCCAAATTACGCTCTATCTCAGTACGTTTTTGGTTTAAGGTGCGGATTTCGGCTTCGGGGTCGGCTTCAAAAGCTACCGAAATATGTTGACCAATAAAACGACTAAAAGCTTGATGTGCACGTTGAATTTTTTGTACGTCAAACGAGAGCGTTGCGTAGCGCTCAGCTAAGTTATCACGCTCTAGTGTCAATGCTTCTAAGCGTGTTTCACGGGCTGCTCGGCCAAATAAGGGCACTTCCGGATAACGAGAAAAACGCCATTGCCTATCTGACGAGCGTACTAATACCGCGTTTTCAAACTCTTCTGCATCGAAAACACTGTCATCGAAGGATTGGGGATCCCCTTCAATAAAGTAAACATCTTCAGGGCAATCTTGCAACGTTTCTAATTGGCTGCGCACCACCGAAAGGTCTTGAACAACAATCCCATTTCGAGCAGGACCATACAGCGCCGAGAAATAAGGGGCATCTTCAATGGTGATATCGTCGTAGATTTCCGATAACAACACCCCACCAAAACGTTCTGCAAGGGCAAGTAAACGGCTATCTTCCGCACCACTAGGTTGACTGAGGCGCTCAATTTGTTTCTCTAATTCGCGACGTTGGCTCGCCACCTCGTCACGCTCAACGGTGATTTCCCTTTCCTGTTCAAGCAGTTGCTGCATGTACTCTGTAACAGCACCACTTGATTCAAATGATTGTTTGGCTTGTTCGTTAAGCTGAGTCAACGCTTCTTGTGCCATTAACCATGCAGGCGCTTTAGCCGTTAATACTTGAATGCGTTGACGAATTTGCTCAAGCTCTTGGCGCATCTGCATACGACGTTCGCCGCTTTCGTTGACACCAACACTTAATTCTTCTTGCTGCGCTTCCAATTCGGCCATTAGGCCATCTAATTCATCTGGCTCATAGCTTTTGTTATGTCGCTTACAAAATTCGTTTAATAAGCGCTCTGCATTTTGCTGACTGTCTAAGCGTTGTTGTAATTCAGCGAGTTGCATGCGCAATGGTTGCACTCGCTCTGCCAAATGTTGCTGTGAAGACCAATCGCGTAATAGCGCCCTTGCTTGCTGGTAAGCCTCGCTACGACTGACTTCACCTACCATACTTTTAACAAGTTGGTACGCTTGCTCAAACTGACTGTGTGCCGCATCCGCAACACTGATTTTTTGCTCTAATGTCAGTAACGCTTCTGTGGCCTGCTGCTCGCGAGCTTCAAAGGTTTCTAACCACTCGTCTGCATTTTCTATTGATAAGTCAGGTAATTGGCACAATTCACGCGCCCGAGTCAGTGCCTGCAATGCTTGCTGATATTGAATAGCACGGGTTTGCTGGACATCAAGCGCCTGCTGATAATCAGCCAACTGGCTTTTTAATTCATCAACTTCAATTTCAGCCGCTTCAGCACGTGCTTCAAACTCTTCTTGGCGCTCTGTCGCCTCAGCAACCACTTCCGACTGCTCTTCAAGACGGAAAGTCAGCTCTTCAATATCGGCTTGGTAGCGATCGATTTTCTCTTGCTGACGCAATGCCGTCTGAACAAGGTTTAAATGGTCATTTGCAGCCTGATAATCAGCCTCTAAATCAGACGATGCATTATTTTGTTCGTTCAATTCGCGGGCAATTTCAACGCTACGAACTTGCTCTTGCCTCAACTGCTTACGGCTCGCCAATAGTTCACTACGCGCTGCCATTGCTGAATCAAGGTGAATACGTCGTTCATTGGAGTGACGCATATAATCGGCTGACACATAATCTGTAGCTTGGCTGATCAGATGTTTGAATAAATCACGATCCGATTGGGTTACGCGGATGGCTTCTAGTGTCAGGCGGTTTTCACGTAGCGCAGCTTCCATGTCTTGGAAAGCCTTACGTACTCCACTGTTTTCTGGCAATAAATAATCACGTAGCGAGCGAGTGATGGCACTAGAGATCCCGCCATACAATGACGCTTCAATCAGACGATAATATTTGCTACGGTCACTGGCTGAACGTAAACGCTTCGGTAAAACACCGAGTTCAAACAGGACTGAATGGTAATCCGTGATTGAGTTGAATTGCTTAAAGTGGAGGCCTTCTTGCTGTTCTAAACGCTCTTTTAATTCGTTGAGAGCGATAACTTTTGCTTGGCGCCCATCCACTATTTCGGTCAAAACTTCGGTCGGTACTGTCGCGATTGGCACACCTTGGATCATGAAAGGTTTAATATCGACTTTCTTATCACGACCCGCAACCTGTTGCAGCCTCACCCCAACAATGACGCGCTGATGTTTAGAGTTCAAAACATCCAAAACAGCATAACAGACACCTGGGCGTAGCTTACCGTGTAAGCCTTTATCGCGTGAACCTGTTGTTGCCCCTGCTTCGGTGGTATTACGGAAGTGCAGCAAGGTGAGATCGGGGATCATTGCGGTAATAAATGCCGCCATCGTTGTTGATTTACCTGCACCATTTCCCCCTGACAGCGTTGTCACCAGCTCATCAAGGTCAAAAGTACGCGCAAAAAAACCGTTCCAGTTAATCAGCGTCAGTGAGCGAAACTTCCCGCGTTCAATCATACTTGTTCATCCTCATCACTCTCAGCCGCATCTTGGTCTTCGTCTGTCTCTTCATCTTCACTATCCTGTAAGGATAACCCTTCTTCGAGGGAGATGGCCTCACCGTCACGGATCATACGTAATTGGGCTTCTTGAACGTTATCACCACTACGAACGTCAGCACCGAAACGGAATACCGATTCAGAAATAATAAATCTGTTCGAGTCGTTTTGAATAAAATGTACCATGCCTAAACGACGTAAGCGGTTCAGGGAGGTTCTCAGCTTTTCTTGTAGCTTTTGCTTATCCAAATCAGAACCGGTTGAGCGTTGATTAACAAATTTCAATAATTTGCTTTCATCCGCCAACGATAGTAGCTCTTCAAATAGCTCTTGGGCGGTAAAAATGCCTTGGTTAGTCAATCGTTCAGGACTTAAGTAGAGATAGCAAAGAATTTTCCCTACCATCATATCCAGCTCAGATAATACCGAGCGTGGGATCAAAGTTGTTGAACGGGGACGTAAATAGAAAAAGCCTTCCGGTGCCCGAATCAGTTCCACATTGTAGCGTGCATAAAATTGCTCTAACACCTCTTGAAAGTCCATCAAGAAGGCATGGTTATCAAGGTCATCAATACTAATATGACGCCCTGAACGCAATTGACTATCTAGCTCTGGGAAAATGGGGTTGGCCAATGCCTGAGCCAGTTTAACTGGCATAAATTGTTCAATATTTGTCGATGACATGTGCCTGCACCTTGGCTCCGTAATCATTAATTGCTAGCCACTCTGACGGCAATCCCGCCAAATCAGCCTCTGCGATACCTAATTTAACAGCCTGATCAATAATAATGCGTGTCACATCAAAGTGACGTTTCTGTGGATACTGCTTTAAGTACTCTTGTACGACTCGGGCAACATCCAGTGGCTGTTTTTCGCGTTTATAGAATGCCAGTTCCGCTTCCATAAGCTCGGCTAACCGATCGTTCACCTCGCTAAACTCTTCAAATTCAAGGTCTGGAGGCAATTCCCCCATCACCTCTTCATCGTTCAAGGCCAACTCTTCGTCACGCATATCAAATAGACGGTCCGCATTCGCGTAAGTCAGCGCCCATGGGCTATCAAGATATTGTTGAACGGATTGGCGTAAACGCTGCGAGAAAATACGGTTTTTATCCATATCAATTGCAGTACGGATAAATTTATGGACATGGCGGTCGTAACCAATCCAGAGATCGATAGATTGTTGACCCCAACTAACAATGCGGTCTAATTTGTTTTGCAAATCGTAAACTAGCCTATCCACCATATCGGAAAAGACTGGCGCATTCATATTCGCTTCTTGAATACGTAATAAATTCGCCTGTAATTTATCTCCGGCGGCTTCTAACGTATCCTGAAGCTCTCGCAATGTACCGGATGTCTCTGATAACAGCTGTTCACAGTTTGCGATAGCGGCCTGCCAATCTTGGTTGAGTAATGCAGCAATATCTTCTTTGATACTATTTTGCTGCTCATCCATCACGCGCTGAGATAAATCAATGCTGTCGAATATTTCAGCCACTGAATATTTCAGGGGGGCGAATACAAAACGGTGCCAATAAAATTCATCGCCGCCTTCTTCGGCTGCCTCTGCTGCCCTTTGTAGCTCACCTGCCACAATGGATAGCTGCATAGACAACCTTAATGTAGAAAACTCACGCTGACGAATGTAGTAGTCGCTTATTCCAATGCCAAGTGATGTCAAACGGTAAATGGCGTTACCTTCTGTAATATCACTGGTAAAACGGTTAAATATTTTCTGGCGAACCATATCATTGATGGCGTTGTTCGCCCTGACAGATAATGATTCCGTGGTCTGTTCAAAACCTTTACACACTTCACGGAATGCATCAATCAACTCCCCTTCATTCATTTCACCGTTAACGCGTTCGCTGTTTAATACCGCAACCGCCAGCAAGAAAGCTAAGCGCTCTGGAGGCAGTGAAATCGAAAAATCATTTTTTCGTGCCCAGGACACGAGTTCAGGGACGGTCTGGGAAAAATCACTCATAAATCGTCCTTTATTATTGGTTTTCGTGCCATGACATGAATATAACGCCCCATGCTGATGTAGGGTTCCTGACGACAATATTGTTGTTCTAAAGCCAAAAGCGCCGGAAAATCTTTTTGCTGTAACTGCCGACTTTGCAGGTAGTCATGAAAGACTCTGACGCCACTTTTGCCAATAATCTCCATTTTGCAATCAGACAACCATTCATCGACTTGTTGTGGTAGTAATGGATTTTGTGGCGATAATGAACGTTTACGTCGACGTTGGATATGCGGTGTAGCAAGATGAAAATTACCTAAAATCGCGTTTCGCATTACTAAACCATTTGCATTATAGAACATGACAGAAAATACGCCTTCTGGCCTAATTATATCTACCAACTGTTCAATTGCATATTTCTGTTCACTAATCCATTCAAGTACCGCATGAAATAGCACTAAATCAACCGTACCTTCAATATGTTGGCGAATATCTTGAACGGCACAATGAATAAAACGCATATTTTCGCTAATCCCTTGTTCTTCGGCAAGTTCATTAGCGCGTTCAAGCATTTCTTCGGATAAATCGCAAAGTATGACCTGATGTCCCATTGCCGCCAGTTTGCGCGAAAAGTGACCTTCACCACCGCCTGCATCTAAGATACGCAATGTTTGCCCATTAAACTGAGATAAAATCAATTGGGTTAGATCTTGCCAAACAACCGCTTCGCGTATTTTACCTTTTGTCGTGCCATAGATATTTTTTGCAAATTTATCAGCAATATCATCAAAGTTGCGGTCTACCATGTATTATCCGGTACTCTTTAAATTAGCCATTCATGCCTGTTAACACAACGCCACCTTCCCAGCAAATGTTAAAATCAG
Source organism: Providencia sp. PROV122 (assembly GCF_028482365.1). Lineage (NCBI taxonomy): Bacteria > Pseudomonadati > Pseudomonadota > Gammaproteobacteria > Enterobacterales > Morganellaceae > Providencia > Providencia sp. PROV122. The sequence goes on from NZ_JAMPQI010000026.1 coordinate 49,864, forward strand.
CCAGTTCTTATTTCGCCGTTAATGAAATAAGATCAAATCCAGAATATGATTCAATATTAATTCGGCTAAAATAACGCTGTACATCTGCTTGATGTTTAAGGCTGCTGAAACCTAAATGATATACGCTCAATAACTCGATGTGCAGGGTTTGAACCGCTAGGAGCATCGATAGCTCTGTGACTCGTGCGAATGAGTGTAGTCAAAAATACAGCAACTTGAAGTATGACGATTATAACAGATAACGGCCTTATTTTGGCATAGTGCGGTCCTGAATTCAGCAATCAGAACAATTAATTGACGATAAACTCCAAAAAATAGGTTCACTTATGCTATTTCTTTTAAAAAAATACTTGGGCGCCTTACTTATGCCGCTCCCTCTACTGCTGCTGATCGGGTTTATCGGCCTTATATTGCTGTGGTTTACACGCTGGCAAAAGAGTGGCAAGGCCTGTGTATCCATGAGCCTTATTGTTATTGCCCTTTTAGGATTGCAGCCTATTTCCGACAGTCTACTTGCCCCTGTTGAAGGGAATTTCGATAAACGCTATGAACTGATCACAGAAAATCCCCCCGAGGATGTTCACTATATTGTCGTGCTCGGTGGTGGGTTTACCTATAATCCAGATTGGAGCCCGAGTTCTAACTTGCTCAACAATAGCCTGCCTCGCGTCACTGAAGGTGTCCGTTTATACCTAAAATACCCAGGAAGTAAGCTTATTTTTACAGGAAGCAAAGCGAATAGCACTATCAGTAGTGCAGAAGTTGCGGCCATGGTTGCTCAGTCACTTGGTGTACCTGCTAGCGATACGATTGCATTAACAGAGCCAAAGGATACGCAAGAAGAAGCATTTGAAGTGGAAAAAATAATTGGGAAAGAGCCGTTTTTGCTGGTGACCTCGGCGAACCACTTACCAAGAGCCATTTCCATGTTTACAGCACGCGGCATGCAGCCTATTCCTGCCCCTGCAAACCAATTGGCCATCAAAAGTGCACTCAATCCGTGGGAAAAATATTTCCCTTCCGCATTCTATTTTAGCCATAGCGAACGGGCTTGGTATGAATTAATCGGCTCTATTTGGTTTTATTTAAAGCCAGATAACACCGAAGCACTAGAAACCCCCATTTTAACGCCTGAGGCCATAGAAGCAGAATAAATAGAACAATAAAAAAGGTGTGGCTCAGAAATGAGTACACACCTTATATGGCTGCCGATATTCATCGGTGCTTATTTAAATTGCTTTCTTACTAGCTCGAGATCTTCTGGAGTATCCACACCAGCACCCGGTGCTTTTTCAGCCACTGCCACATGTATTTTTTCGCCATACCAAAGCACTCTTAACTGCTCTAGCATTTCGATTTTCTCTAATGGGCTGGCTTCCCATTTAATATAACGACGAATAAACCCTGCGCGATAAGCGTAGATCCCAATATGACGTAAGAAATGATCACCGATAGCATTTTGGCTAACGGCGAATTTATCTCTATCCCATGGAATGGTCGCTCGAGAAAAGTAGAGCGCATAACCTTCATGATCTGTCACTACTTTTACCGCATTTGGATTAAAGGCTTCTTGAGCATCATGAATAGGCACTGCCAATGTTCCCATCTGCGCTTGGCTACCTTGAAGGTTCCTTGCAACTTGGCTAATGATTTCAGGTGGGATCAAAGGCTCATCACCTTGTACATTCACAATGATTTCGTCGTCCGCAAAGCCATAGGTGTCAATGACCTCTGCTAAACGCTCTGTTCCTGATTGGTGGTTAGGATCAGTCATACAAGCTTCACCACCTGCTTGGATAACTGCATTCGCAACGTCAGGGTGATCGGTCGCCACAACGACACGTGACGCCCCTGACTTAATGGCTTGCTCCATGACTCTGACAACCATCGGTTTGCCATGGATATCAGCAAGGGGTTTCCCCGGCAGTCGAGTAGAAGCATAACGAGCAGGAATAATAACAGTAAACATAATGATTACTGCCCTTCGTCTAATGCAACTTTGCGAGCTTCACTTTCCAACAAAACAGGAATGCCATCACGGATAGGATAGGCAAGGTGATCGAATTTGCAAATCAGTTCAAGGTTTTCTTTGTTGTAACTTAATTTGCCATGACAGATAGGGCATGCAATGATTTCAAGTAAACGGTGATCCATGTTTTCTCCCAAATGGATTTAACTCACTTCGGGTCAGGATAACACAAGCCGATATCACCGTTAACTTTAATCTTT